>JADKKK010000035.1:300000-439235 GCA_016720545.1 Myxococcales bacterium | reverse complement strand
GCCGTCGAGCCCGACGCCACGAAGCACGCCGGCTGGATCGCCGCTCTCGGCGGCGCTGCTCGCGGCGAAGCCACGGCTGCGCCTGTTCGCCCGCTCGATCCTGTATCGCACGCTGGGGGGTTGCTGCGCACGCCGGCGCGCGAACTCCTCCCGCGTGCGTGTCCCCGCGGCGATCGCGCCGCTGCTCCCGCTCGGGCTCGACCTTTCGCGAACCGCGAGGCGGCCGCGGTGCGAGCGGCCGGCCATCGGGGCAACCGGTTTCCTGCTCGGCGTGGCGCTCTTCCGCGCGATCCTCGACGGCCCGCAGGGCACGATCGTCGCGCGCCACGCGATGCGTGACGTGCGGAGGCTACGACCACCACGATCGTTTTCGCGTTCACCTCGAGATCCTGAGATGTTGACCCGCGTCGCCGAGGCCGCGCGACGAGCCTGCCATCGAGCCCGCCTTCGCTGCTCGCGGGCGAACGCCGGACCTACAACGCCAATCAGATCTTCGCGATCCGGCGTGGCGCAGGACTGATCCTCACCGGCGCGATGCGCATGCACCCCGACGACGCGAAGCGCCTCGGGCCTCTATCGACGGCGGTCGCGCGGGTTGTACCCGGCGTCGGGAGAGACCCTTAGCTGACGGTCGAGCACGACACGGCGCTCCGTACCGGCATGCAGGACGCTGCCGCACGGGTACGGGATGTGCTACTGTAGCGGCGAGCCCCAGGGACCGCAGCTGAACCGCCTGACGGCGAGCGAGCACTGCGATCCGCTCGCGCGCACTCCGTACCACAAGCACGTCCCGGTGCAGATTCGACCGGCGTGACGCCGGACCGTCGGGCTGCCCGCGCCGACGGCACGCTCCGGGCCGCTTGACGCTGCGCGCTACCGATGTACTTCCACGACGCCGTGTCGGTGGCGCGGGAGTTTGGTCCACACGGGCTGGTCGAGCTCTCGGAGATCGACGGGCCGTCGGGGGCGGAGGCTCGCTCCCGTTCGTGCAGGTGATCTGCAAGAAGGGCTGACTTTCGCGGAGGTCGCTGCGCCGGGTCTTCGTCGAATCGATGTTGGGGCCAGCACCGAGACCCTCGGACGATCAGCGCCACCTTCCCGGAGCCCTGGACGACGGTAAACCGGGAGTCGCCGCTCGCCCCCGCGATGGTCTCTGGAGCGGCGCTCCCCCAGCGCACGGTGAGCGACTCGATCGTCGTGTTGGGCCCGAGCCCGAAGTGGACCCACCGCGTCGACTGGTGCCGCGCCTCCGCCTTCACCTCGCGGATCTGTGTGACGCCTCCGGCGCGGAGCGTGACGCGCGCGCCGATCGCTTCGTGGTTCGCCGTGGTGCCGACGAGCCGCAGGAACACCCAGTGGTTCTTGTTCCCCACGCGGTTCTCGAACACCGTGATGCGCTTGTCCGAGCAGTCGCCGGGACGACGAGATCGAGGTCCCCGTCTTCGTCCACGTCGGACCACACGGCGCCTTGGGACTGATGGCGCGCGATGCGGGCCTCGTACGTCACGTCGGTGAAGTGGCCAGTCCCGTCGTTCCGGTAGAGCTTCGAGTAGTGGCTCGGGTAGGTCGGGGGTGACGATGAGATCGAGATCCATGTCGTCCCTCCAGGCGTCCACGCGAAGGCGCGCGTTTTTCTTCTTACCCTCCACTCGAGCGGTTACAAAAGGGGCATGAGCGAAGCTACGGAGAGCGCCAAAGAGGAGACCGCCAAGGACGCCACCCAAGACGAGGCCAGGGCCGCGCCGCCCGTGGACCCGGACAACGACCCCGTGAAGAAGCGGTACGAGATGACGTTCGGCTTCGTCATCGCCCTCTTCGCCGCGGTCTTGGCGTTGAACGAGCTCGCGGCGGGCCAACACGGCGACGACGAGCTCCAGCTGAACACCGAAAGACGAGCGCGTACCTCTGGTACCAGTCGAAGGTATCAAATCGACGCTCGTGGAGGGCCAGCGTGATCTGCTCCGTGCGCTCGTCGAGGGAGGCGCGGTCGGCAGGGACAAGGCGCCCGTTCTGCAGAAGCAGGCCGCGGCGCTCGACCAGCGGATCGCTCGCTACGAGAAAGAGAAGGACGAGATCCTTCGTGGCTCGGAGGCGGTCGGCAAGGACAACTGGCGGCAGGAGGTCGACGGCGAGCCAGGTGCGGTCGTCGGCGTCAAGTCGATCGAGGAAGCTCGAGCGGCTCGGCCGCGCGGGCGATCGCTTCGACCTCGCGACCCTCTTCCTACAACTGGGCCTCGTCCTCGGCGCGATCGGTATCCTGATGTCACAGAGAAGATGAAGAGGCTCTTCCTCGGAGGCCTCGCCGCCATGGGCATCGCGGGGACGGTCTGCTCTTCGCTGGCCCTTCATATGGCGGGACTGTTCTAGAGCGCGCTCTCTCGGCGAAGAGTCGGCCGTGCCTCACTCAAGGTCGCGGGCGTCGAGCTCGAGGTCGGGTGAATCACCTCCACTGCAGACGCACGCAACGAACGCATGGGCGTTGGGGCGTTTGGGGTCCATCGCCTTCGACCCCTGCACTCTGCCCGTCCGGTAGCCCCGCTCGACGCAGGTGTCGTTGCAGCTGGACTTCCGGCCCTGGTCGCCCGCGGCGACCGCGGCGAACCATCCCGCAGGCACCGAATGGCATCAGGAGAAACGCGATCGCCATCACGACCTGCGCGAATCCCCCCTGGCGACCCGAGGAGATCTCGCCGACCACGCCAAACTGTCGACTCTTCGCGAATCCGCCGTGCGCGACCAAGAGGGCGAAGAACGTCACGAACCCGACGACGAAGAGCCCGGCCCCGGCGATCATGAGCAAGATCATGGGGTCGAGTGTGTCAGCGGCCCCGGCCCGAGGCGAGCGGAACCGGGCCAGCGAGGCGATCCTTCAGGGCTTTCGGAGCGCCGCCTCACGGAGCTTGTCCTTCTTGCTCTTGCGCTTTCCCTTCACCCCTCCGTGCGGGTCGAGCACAGGCGTCGCGATCTCGACGGCCTCGAAGCCGGCGAGGCTCTCGCGCGCAGGGCGAGCCGGTGGCGCTTCTCGATCGAGCGAAAATGCGCTTCGGAGTCCGCGGTAACGAAGCTCACCGCCACCCCGGGCTCTCCCGCGCGCGCGGTCCGCCCGATGCGGTGGACGTACTCGACCGCCGATCGCGGAGGTCGTAGTTCACGACCGCGGGGAGCGCGACGACGTCGAGCCCGCGCCCCGCGAGGTCGGTCGCGACGAGGACCTGCACGCGATGCTCTGAAGTCCTCGAGCGCATTGGTGCGTGATCCCTGAGAAACATCCCGTGGAGCGGGCGGCGGTCACGCTCGCGCGCCGGAGCTTCTCGGCGACGTGGTCGGCCGCGTGCCGACTCGCCACGAAGACGAGGACCTGCGCCCACCCGTGGGTCTCGAGGAGGTGGCGCAGGAGCGCCGTGCGCGCCTGTGTCCACGGCGATGGCGCGCTGCACGACCGTCGCGTCGGGGCCGGAGAGTCCGGCGCCCGCGTCGATCCGACGCGCACCGGCTCGCGCAAGAGGTCCGCCGCGAGCGCGCGCACCGTCGCCGGAAACGTCGCGGAGAAGAGAGCAGGCGCTGCCTCGGCCCGAGGCGCGCGAGGACGCGAGAGAGCTCGTCGGCGAAGCCGAGAGAGAGGAGACGGTCGGCCTCGTCGAGCACGAGGACCTCGACCCCGGCGAGATGGAGCGCGTTGGCCGACACGAGATCGAGCAGGCGGCCGGGTGTGGCGATGACGATGTCGGCCCCGCCGCGGAGGGCGAGCATCTGGGGATTCTTCGAGACTCCCCCACGAGCACGCATGTCTTCGGGCGCGCTGCCAGGTGGCGTCCGCAGGTATCGAACGCCTCGCCAATCTGCGCGGCGAGCTCGCGCGTGGGCGCGCGATCACGAGCGCGCGCGGCGGGTCCTCGGCCCGCGCGGCGACCGGCTGCGCGAAGAAGCGCTCGAGGAGGGGAGGACGAACGAGGCGGTCTTCCCAGACCCCGTCCGCGCCGACACCCAGACGTCGCGACCGCTCAAGATCGCGGGGATCGCCTCGAGCTGGACGGGGGATGGAGACACGTACGAGAGGTCGCCGACCGCGCGCAGCAGGGGCTCGCTGAGACCCAAGGAAGCGAAACCCTCACCAGCCATTCGCGGACCGCCCCTCGTGTGGAGGTGCTCAGCGAGAGACCGGCACCTGGGCGAGCACCTTGCACGAAAACCGGACATCTGGCCGCGCAAACGTCGCCTACGACCGCTCCGGCGCGCGTCGCGTCACTTTCTGGGCGCCTTGATGCCTGCCAGCAGGTTTCGCGGAATGACCGGCCCGCCCCGCGCGAGCTGGGCTTGGTCGGGTGTGATGCGGGCGCCCGCCTTGCTGAGGGCCACGCCCACAGTTGCACCCTTGGTTGGAGATGCAGCTGCAGCGCGTCGAGGACTACGTCCCGAGCTGGCCGTGAGGTCCCGGGTAGCGACCACCGTCCAACCGGCGTCGTAAACGGCCGGCTCGCATGCGAGTTTCAGCGCCGCGCCCCCGCTCGCTCCGGGGCGGCGCGACGGAGGTCCTCGCGGTGCGCGGGCTCGTGCCGCGCTCCAACGTGAGGGCGCGTGCTCCTCGTGGTCACTCCGACGTGGCTCAGCGGACTCCGCCCGACATCAGATACCCCATCACGGCGCCGTAGACCGTGGAGACGTACGGGTTGGCCGTAATGAGGCAGGCGCCCGACCGACAGCCGACGAGGCGGTGGTAGGCGAAGCCGAGGAGAGCGCCTCCGAGGATGTAGAGTGCAAGTTTCAACATGGTCCAGTCGCCCACGCGGGGCTCCTCCGTCTGACGGCCGGCGCTGGCCCGCTCACCGGTACGAGCCAGCGGCGCCGCGGAGGGTTCGCTCCCCTCCGCGACCGCCACGCTGCGGGCGCCGCGTCCCAGCTGGGATCGGCGCTGCCGCGACCCTTCGGAGCGGGCACCTTCGTCGACTCGGGGTTCGAGAAACCCCGCCTCCTCGATACCTCAGGGGCGCCGCAGCGACACCGTGACGCCGCACGTCGCGTCGCGCGGGAGCGCCGTCGCGGAGTGGACCGCTACGACGAGCTCGTCCTCGGGCCCGACCACGAGGCGCGCGCCGTGCATCGCGAACCGCTCGCGCGGCGGTACGCTGCCCACCACCCACGCGGGGCGCGTCGGACGGCCCCGCCATGACCAGGATGTCCCCGGGGCACGCGGCGCTCGTCACGAGGTCGGAGACGACGAGCGGCCCGATGCCAAGGCGGAGGCACGTGGAGCCCGCGTGCGCCTGCGACGTCTTGCCGAGCGGCGCGCACGCGTAGGCGCGCGGGTGCCCTGCGAGGATGGCCGTCACGGTCTTGGTGCGCGTCGTCGGGTCGCGCCGCCGCGCGGCTCGCCTTTGTTGGCGTCGGCCTTGGCCTCCGGCTTGGCGTCGGGATTCGGCGCCGCCGGGCCCGCGCCGCCGCCCCCGCTCGTGTCGAGGATCGTCGCGACCTCTTCGAGCTGTGCCTTGAAGGAGCCGAGCCCCGGTGCGTCCGCGGCGGTGCGGAGGAGCCCGGCGAGCTTCCGCACGCGCGCGGCGTCGTTGTCGACCACGACGCGCTGGATACGCCCGTGCCCCCGCGCGGTCGCCCTCTACGTACGGTGAGCACTCTCGGTGAGCTCGTCGCAGCGCTGGTCCGGCGTCGATGCACTTGTCCGCGAGGGGACTCTTGAGCACGAGGGAGCCGCCGCCGCAGCCAGCGACGAGCGCGGCGACGACGAGGCTCGAGGCTGCCGCGAGGGAGTGAGCGGTTCGCATTCTTGGCCGAGCGTACTCGAACCGAGGATGAACGGCCTGGGTTCGTACCAAATCAACCTGAAGGGCACCGGCACGAACATGTACTTCCTCACGCGTCTCGGCGGACGGCACGCGCCTCGAGCTCGACGAGTGCACCTCCGAAGGTGAGCCTCGCGCGCATGCCGTAGCGCGCGCGCGAGTCGCGAGTCGCGGGCTTGGACACAAAAAGCGAGCGGCAGCCCCCGGAAGAGACCTGCCTCTCGCGACGCGACCGGCCCTCGGGCCGGCCCCGGATTCAGGCCGTGGCCTCGGCCTCGTCGGCGGGCTTGTCGCCCACGAACTCGATGATCGACATAGGGCGTTGTCGCCGCGGCGGGGACCGAACTTCACGATACGCGTGTAGCCGCCGGGGCGGCTCTTGGCAGCTTCGCGAGGTCGAGGAGGATCTTCTCCACGAGGTCGACCTTCTTGGTCTCGCCGCCGGCCTCGGTGCGCGTGCCGAAGCGGGATGTACGCCCCGATGAGGCGCTCCACGTGCAGGCGGCGCGCCTTGTCGGCGTCGGAGCTGGGCCTGGGGCGTGAACGCCACGTCGCCGAGGCGCATGGCCTTGGTGATGAGGCGCTCGGCCACGCGGCGAAGCTTTTGGCCTTCGCGTCGGTGGTCTCGATGCGGTCGTGAAGCACGAGGTTCGCGGTGAGGTTGCGAAACATCGCGCGGCGGTGGCTTGTGTTGCGGCCGAACTTCCGGCCGAGGTTTCCGTGACGCATGGGAAAAAGTCCTGTCTAGGTGACTTGAAAAAAGGGCTCAGGCCTGCGCCTGCTGCGCCTTCCAGCGCTCGAGGAGCTGGGGCCAGTTGTCGATCTTCATGCCGAGCGAAAGCCCCATGTTCTGGAGGATCTCTTTGATCTCCTTCAGCGACTTGCGGCCGAAGTTCTTGGTCTTGAGCATGTCCTGCTCCGTGCGCTGCACCAGCTCGCCGATGAGCGTGATGTTCGCGTTCTGCAGGCAGTTCGCCGACCGAACCGAGAGCTCGGAGCTCGTCGACCGAGCGGAAGAGGTTCTCGTTCAGCGGGGCGTCTTCCGACTCGCCGCCGACGTAGCTGGCCTCTTCGGTCTCCTCGAAGTTGATGAAGATGCTGAGCTGCTCCTTCAGGATCTTCGCGGCGTACGCGACCGCGTCTTGCGGCTTGACGCTGCCGTTGGTCCACACCTCGAGGGTGAGCTTGTCGTAGTCGGTCACCTGCCCGACGCGGGCGTTCGTGACCGTGTAGTTGACCTTGCGGACCGGCGAGAAAAGCGCGTCGATTGGGATCGTGCCGATGCTCATCGTCGGGGTCTTGTTCTTGTCGGCCGGCACGTAGCCGCGGCCCACGTTCACCGTGAGCTCGAGCTGGATCGGGCCCTTCTTGTCGAGCGTGGCGACCAGGTGGTCGGGGTTCAGCACCGAGAGGCCCTCGGTGACCTGGAGGTCCTTCGCGTAGACGGGGCCCGGGCCCTCCTTTGTCGATGCGGACCTGGTACGACTTGGCGGTCGCGGACTTGAGCACGACCTCCTTCAGGTTGAGGATGATGTCGGTCACGTCCTCCACCACGTCGCTCACCGTGGTGAACTCGTGGAGGGCGCCCTCGACCTTGACGGCCGTGATGGCGGTGCCCTGGAGCGAGGAGAGCAGGATGCGGCGCAGCGAGTTGCCGAGCGTGATGCCGTAGCCGCGCTCGAGGGGCTCGCAGGTGAACTTGCCGTAGAACTCCGTCAGGGTCTCGGCCTCGATGTGGATGCCCCGCGGCGAATGAGGTCCCGCCAGTTGCGCGTCACGATGTTCGTCATGGTCTGCTCTCCTCTTATGCGCGTTCTGCGCGACGCGCGCGGCTCTCTTGGTTCACGCGGTGGTCGAAGAGCGCCAAGGAACCCGCTCCCGGGTCGCTCTCGCCACCTGCCCGTGTCGCCCCCGAGCCAAAGGGGGCTCTCGTCGCCGCCGCGAGCCGTAGGCCCGCGGGCACCCTAAGGGGTTATCGCGAGTAGTACTCGACGATGAGCTGCTCTTTGATGGCCGGCTCGTTCAGCTCTTCGCGAACGGGGAAGGCCTTGAACACCGCGGAGAAGTTCGCCTTGTCGAGCTCGATCCACGACAGCATGGGGCGCTTCTCTACGGCGGCGAGCGACGCGACGATGTTGTTGATCTTGCGGCTCGACTCGCGAACCTCGACCTTGTCGCCGGCCTTCAGCACGTACGAGGGGATGTTCACCCGCTTGCCGTTGATGAGGAAGTGGTTGTGCTTGACGAGCTGGCGCGCCTCCGAGCGGGTGAACGCGAAGCCCATGCGATGCACGGCGTTGTCGAGGCGGCTCTCGAGGAGGCCGAGCATCTCTTCGCCCGTGCTGCCCTTGCGGCGCGTGGCGGCGAAGTAGTACTTGCGGAACTGCTTCTCGACGAGGCCGTACATCTTGCGCACCTTCTGCTTCTCGCGGAGGCGGACGGCGTACTCGGAGAGCTTGATGCGGGCCTGGCCGTGCTGGCCGGGCGGGTAGGGCGGCGGGTCTGCGCGCACTTCTCGGTGTAGCAGCGCTCACCCTTGAGGAACAGCTTGAGCCCCTCACGGCGGCAGATTCGGCAAACGGGACCAGTGTAACGAGCCATCTTTTCGCTTCGACCTTTCGAGACCGCGGCCCTCCCGAGGGGAAGAGCGCGCAGGTGAAACCGGTTTACGCGCGGAAAAGCCGTGGTTTCGGCCGTTCACGCCCTTCATCCCGGGCTAGCCTCTCCTTGAGGCGGGACGCGCTATTTAGCGTGGTGCGGGCGAAACGCAAGGGTCTTTGGCGGGGGCGTCGAGCCCTGGGGTCCTCTGGTCGGCGGGTGCCTACCGCGGAGCCCGCGCGCGCGCGTCGCCCTCGGGGAGGCCCGTCGGGGGCTCGCGCCGCAGGGAGGCGTCGACCTTGCGCAGCGTGGCGATGAGGAGCGCGAGCTCGCCGGGCGCGAGCGCTTCGAACCACGTCGCCGTCTGCTCGTGGTCTCCAGGGTCGCGTCGCGCCCAGTGCCGCGCGCTCTTCTTGGTCGCCACGAGGCGTCGGACGCGCTTGTCGCGCGGGTCACCCTCGATGCGGACGAACCCCTTGCGCTCGAGGGCGAGCGCGACCTGCTTCACGTTCTGGTGGGTGGTCGACAGGGCGGCGGCCACCTCGCTCACCGAGGGCGCGCCCGCGCCAATCACTGTGAGCACGGCGGCCTGCTGCGTGGTGATGGGCGCGAGGAGCCGATCCATGCGCGCGCGGAGGCGCGCCGACACCGTGAACAGCAGGCGAAACGCCGCGACGGCCTCGCTCCCGCCGGGATCGAGCGCGCCCGCGCGGATCTCCGGAGCCCTTGTCTGTGGACATAGGTAATATATTATCTATCCGCTCCCGCCAGAGCAAGGAGGGGTGGATGATCGTTCTGTTCCCGCACTGCGGCTTCTTGTCCGAGACCTCACGCATGCTCGCCATCGCGCGGGCGCTAGTGGCGCAGGGGGCGTCCGTCACGCTCGCGGCGCGCGGCGGGCCGTACCGGCGCTTCCTCGAGGAGTCGGGCCTGCCCCTCGTCGACCTCGAGCCGCGCCTCGACCCTCCCGGGTCGAGCGCTTCCTCGCGGCGCTCCTCTCCATGGGCCAGCCCGACGCGACGCCGATGCTCTCGGTGCCCGAGATCCGCGCCGCGGTCGAGAGCGAGGTCGCGCTCCTCCGCGACGTGGGCGCGCGCGCCGCGGTCATCGGCTTCACGCTCACCGCGATCCTGTCGAGCCGGGTGGCCGGGGTCCCCCTCGTGACGTCGCACGGGGGCTCGTTCGTCCCCCCGGTGTTCGAGCGCCGCCTCGCGCCCGTCCCGGTCACGCCGCCGCCCGGCGCCGAGAAGGCCCCGCGGCCCTCCTCCGCTTCGCGGCCAACGTCGCGCCCGCGTGGGTGCGCGCGCCGGTGCGCGAGCTCAACACCGTGGCGCGGGAGCTCGGCGTGGAGGGCGTGCCGAGCCTCGCCGCGCTCATGCTGGGCGATCTCACGCTGGTCACCGACCTGCCGGAGGTGCTCGGCGTCCCGCGCGCCGAGCTCGAGGCGTGGCGCCCGTGGACCGGCATCTTCTACCGTCGGTCTACGCGCCTCCGGTACGTGGGGCCGCTCTTCGCCGAGCTCGATCTCCCCGTGCCGGCCGAGGTGGAGGACTTCCTCGACGACCCCTCGCCGAAGGTCTACGTGTCGCTCAGCTCGAGCAGCGCGGCGCACGTCCGCGCCGTCGTGGCGCGAGTGCGCGAGGCGGGCGCGCGGGTGCTGGTGACGCGGACGGTCCACGACCTCGACGACCTCGCGTCGGACGGCGTGCTCGTCACCGACGTGCTCCCCAATCACCTCGTCATGCCCCGCGTCGACGTGGCGGTCACGATGGGCGGCCAGGGCACAGTGCAGACCGCGATGGCGTCCGGCACGCCGCTCGTGGGGTTCCCCTTGCAGCCCGAGCAGGACCTCAACGTGGCGCTCGCCGAGCGGCTCGGCATGGCGCTACGCATCGCGCCGCGGGAGGGCGGCACGGAGCGCACCACGGCGGCGGTGCGCTCCGTCCTCGCCGAGCTCCCGCGGTACCGCGCGGCGGCGCGGCGCGCGCAGGAGCTCTACCGCGGCAAGGACGGCCCCGCCGCGTGCGCGCGAGCGATCCTCGAGCGCGCCAGCGCGTAACGCTCCGGGCGCCGCGATCGCGACCTCGACGTGACCGAGGTCGCGGTGCCGTGGAGGCTGCTCACGCGGGCCGGTCACGACGTGGCCTTCGCGACCGAGCGCGGCGGCGCCCCGCCCGCCTGCGATCCGCTCCTGCTCACAGGCGTGATCTTCGGGCAGCCTGGTGAGGTCGCGGTGTCCGCTGCCTCAGCCGTTCGCTCCGACCGGGCGCGGCGCCACCTCGCGAGACGTGGCCTCGCGGAGGGCCTGGAGGCACGGCGCGACGATCTGCGCCCGTACGACGGGGTCTCCGCACGACGCGTCGGAGAGCGCGTCGAGGCAGGCAGGATCGCGCTCCGCGGCCCACGCGACAATGGCCCACGCGAGCGCCGCGTGCCGCTCTTCGTCCTCCGCGATCGTGAGCAGCGCGCGACGCTCTTCGTGATCGTGGGCGGCCGCCGATCGCTCGCGCGCGGCGAGCGCGGCGAGGGTCTCCCCGATGCACCCATCGACGAACGTCTCTCGCGCGAGCGCGCGCAAATCGAGAGAGACCAGCGGACCGGAGACGAGCGGGCCCGGCCCCCTCCGGAGCCCCGAGAGGCGCTCGGCGATCGTGAAACAAAGCTCTGCGTGCGCGATCTCGTCGCGGGCGGCCTCGTGCGTCCGCCGGAGCAGATCCGGAGGAGCGCCGTGCGCCAGCAGATCCAACGACAGCTTCGCGAACGAGGCGATCGAGGCGTGCTCGAGCAGGCCCGCCCGCCACCATTCTTCCGCCCTGGCCTCGTCGGGGGCCGGGGCACGCGTCGGTTCGTCGGAGCTCCACGCGCTTGGCTCGCGCGAGAGCTCCGCGACGACGGCCTCGCCGCCCGACGGACGGTACGGGCGGCCCTCGCCCGGGTGGATGCACCGCGCGTGGGCGTCGTAGCAGCACGCGAGCGGGTGTCTTCGCCGCTGGGTCTGCGTGATGGCTCGCATCAGCTCGCCCTCGCACTGGAGGTCCGGAGCCTCGTATCGCAGCCCGCGGCCACACGGGATCGTGTGGGTGAGGGGACATTTCGCGAGCTCCTTCGCCCCGTCTACGCAGAGCGCCTGCTCGGTGGGGCACCAGCTCTCGGGGTTCTTACGGCGCGGAAACGTGACGTACCAAGCGGGCGCCGCGACGAGCGTGGACGCGGGCGCCGAGGCGTCCGGGCGCGGAGGGGCTCCGGCATCGGGGAGGGAGGGCTCCCCGGTCGCCGATCCGGCGTTCGCCGATCCGGCGTCCGTCGCCCCGGTCGGCTCGCCGCCCGTCGCCCCCGCCTCCGTCGACGCGTCGTCCGTCCCGGTGCGGGGCGCGACCGTGGGGGCCGCGACCGTGGGGGGCGCCTGGGGCTGCGGCGAGGTGGCCGGTGGCACGTCGTTGCAGCCGGCCGCGGAGAGGCCCATGGCGGCGAGGAAGTGCGCGCGGAGGCGGACGAGAGGCATCGGACGGCTCCTCATGGCGGTGACGGTCGCGAGCGGTGCGCGCGCGCGTGTGGCCTCTTACGACGATACACCTCAACCGGAGCGGCGCTTGGCCATGTCTCGTCAACGCCGCGCAGCTCCTCGCGTTTCTCCCGCCGTCCCAGGGGGCCGGGGTGGTAGCCTGAGGCCGGAGACTCGCGAGGCGCGTCCCCCACCGACCATGAGCGCACCGTCACCTTTTGCTCCGGGGACCGCGATCGGCCCGTACACGCTCACGTCGCGCCTCGGCGGAGGCGGCATGGGCGAGGTCCACGCGGCGAGGTCCGCGCGCGGCGCCGCCGTCGCGGTGAAGCTCATCACGGGGGCAGGTATCCGGGACGCCGAGACCGTCGCCCGCTTCAGGCGAGAGGGGGAGGTCCTCCAGGCCCTGTCGCACCCGGCGATCGTGCCCGTGTACGAGGTCGGCGTGGACGCCACCTCGAAGACGCCGTTCCTCGCGATGGAGCAGATCGACGGGGAAGACCTGGAGCGCCTCGTCGAACGCGAGGGGCCTCTCCCCGTTACGCTGGCCGTCGCGATAGGCCTCGATCTCTGTGGAGCCGTCGCGCACGCCCACGCGCGCGGCATCCTCCACCGCGACATCAAGCCTGCGAACGTGCTCGTGCCCCGAACGCGGGCCCGCGGGTACGCCATCCTCTGCGACTTCGGGCTCTCCAAGCGGCTGGGGGCGGGCCCCGGCGAGGTCATCACGGCGTCGGAAGCCATCCTCGGCACCGCGCTCTACATGGCGCCCGAGCAGACCGTCGACGCGCAGCGCGCCAGCGAGAAGTCCGACGTGTGGAGCCTCGCGATGACGCTCTACGTGGCGCTGTCGGGGCGCTCTCCGTTCGAGGGCTCGTCGGTTTCCAGCTGCTCAACGCGACCGCGACCGTGGCGGTGCCCGACGTTCGCACCGTGGTGCCCCACGTGCCGGCCGACGTCGCGGCGGCGCTGCGGTCCTCGCTAGTCATCGACCCGCAGCAGCGCTCCTCGCTCGCGGAGCTCCGCCGCGCGCTCCGCCAGACCGAGAGCGCCGGGCAGGTGATCCCAAAGGCGCCGCTCTCGGTGCCCGAGAGTGTACATTCGCGCCCGCTGCGGGCGGCGGCCGGCGCGGTCCGGACAGGCCCGCCCGGCCTGCTCGACGCCGTGGTCCTCCCGCGCGGCACCTACACGCTCATGACGAGCGAAGGCCCCTTCAGCTATTCGGGTGTCGACGACCAAGGCCGCGTCGTTCACGTCGAGCGAATCGCCGGGGCGTACGCCGAGGCCGGCGCGCGAGCGCTCCTTGAGCGTGAGGTGGCCGCGTTCTCGGAGCTGCCCACCGAGAGCACCGTCGCGCTGGTCGACTTCGGCGAGCTCGAGGGCGACGCGTACGTCGTGTGCGACGCGCCGGATGGGCGTGACCTCGTCCGCGAGATTGAGGCGGCCGGGCCCATCCCCTACGCGAACGCGCTCCAGCTCTTCGCCGAGTCGGCGCTTGCCCTCGACCAGCTCCACACCCGCGGCCTCTGCCACGGACACCTCACCCCGTCCTCACTGCACGTGCGCGTGCTGCCGCCAAACCGACGCTTGCTCGTGCTTCACGATCTCGGGCTCGGCGAGCGAGCGCGTGCCCACCTGACGGCGCTCGAAAAGAACCGGCGCCCGCCCAGCCGCGATCCACGCCTCGACGTGCTTCACTTCGTCACCGCCCTCCACTTCGCGATCGTGGGCCAGCTCCCGTTTGGCGTCCCGCTGCCGGCCCCCCAGACCGGGTCGAACACGCAGAACGCTCCGAACGCCAGCGCCGTGAGGCCGGACGCGGCGACGTTCATGGCGCCAGAGCCCCAGGTACGCCGCGCGCTCGAGGCGCTCTTGAAGCACGCGATGCAGGGCTTTTTGTCGAGCTTTCGTGTCGTCGGCGACGAGCTCTCCGCGATGCGCCGCGACGCGGGCGAGTGAGCCGCGTTCCACGCCCGGGGACCTCCCGAGCGAGGGCGCGCGGCCTCGCGTCAGAAGCAGGTTAGGCTTCGCCAATGACCACCCTGGCGGAACTTCGTCGGCTCCCGGACGTGGGGCTCTTTGGGAGCTTCGGACGGAGCGCGCCCGAGCGGATCACGTTCCAGCGCGAGCTTGCCCAGGTCGACGAGCCGCTCGTGCGCGGGCGCGTCCTGCACCTGCCGCTCGTGGCCACTTGCACGCCGGAGGCCGCTCACGAGGTGCTCGTGACCAAAGCGAAGAGCTTCGAGAAGTCGCCGGGTATCCGTCTCATGCTCCATAGGCTCGCGGGCGAAGGGCTGTTCACCAGTGAGGGCTCGCTCTGGCGGCGCCAGCGCAAGCTGATGTCGCCCATTTTTCAGCCCGCGCCGATGCACCAATACGCCGAGACGATGCGCCTCGTGGCGGAGCGCGCGGCCTCCGGCATGCGCGCGGGCCAGTCGATCGACGTGGCGCACGAGACCATGCGCATCGCGATGAGCGTCGTGGGCAAGGCGCTCTTCGACACCGACACCTTCGACGAGGCCGACGCGATCGGGGGAGCGCTGACGACCTGCCTCGCGTGGGTGAACGGCAACGTCGGGAGCCCCGCCATCGTCGGCCATCTCTTCGTACTCGACGCGACCGACGCGCTCGCCAAGCGGACCACCGGCCGCGTCGCGGCGCTCGCCCATCGCGTGCACGACAAATTCGCCGACCCGTTCATGCTGCCGGGCGTCCGCGAGCCGAAGCTGCTCTCCGCGGTGACGCTGCTGAACGAGCGCATTCAGGCGATGATCGACGAGCGACGGCGGCACGGCTTCCAGCGCAAGGACCTCCTCACGCGGCTCCTCACGGCGGAAGACCCCGAGACCTCAGCCCGCATGAGCGACAAGCAAGTGCGCGACGAGGCGATCACCCTCTTCGTCGCCGGGCACGAGACGACGGCCACCGCGCTCGCGTGGGCGTTCTACCTGCTCGCGCGCCACCCCGAGCTCATGGCGCGGGCCCAAGCCGAGGCCGACGCCTTCGACGACGCGCCCATCACGGAGTGGCAGCCCGAGCGGCTCGCGTTGCTCACGCGCGTCTTCCGCGAGACGATGCGCCTCTACCCGCCGTTGATGATGATGATGCGGCGCGCGACCGAGGAGGTCGTGATCGCGGGCACGACGCTGCCGCGCCACACGCTCGTGTTCGTGAGCGCGTACTCGCAACATCACCGCCCGGACATCTACCCGGATCCGTACGCGTTCGACCCGGATCGATGGCTGCCCGAGCGCGAAGCGCTGCGTCCCAAGGGATCGTATTTGCCATTCAGCGCGGGGCCGCGCTTCTGCATCGGGGTGCATTTCGCGATGATGGAGGGGCCCATCGTGCTGGCGACCCTCCTGCGTCGATGGCGCTTCGAGATCGATCCGAAGCGCACGATCACGGCCGACGACTTCGCGACCCTGAGGCCGAAGGGCGGGGTCCCGGCGACGGTGCGCGCGCACGAGCGCGGGGAGCGAGCCGCGCCGGCCCGGGGATGAGGCCACGCGGTCGGGGGTCGCCCTTGGGCGGGGACAGCTGGGCGTGTGGCGCCGGCTGTGCTCACTGCGGCCGCCCGGTCTCCCTTGGCGTCCCGCCGGGCACCAGGCGTCGGCGATCCTGGGAAGTCGCCTACTTGCCGTACCGGAACCAGTCGAAGTGCGCGTCGTTGCGGACGGTCGGGTAGGTGTCGCCGATGAAGGCGAGGTTCTCGACGCTCAGGAAGGCCTGCCAGGTGCACTTTCGACCGGCGGTATACAAGTCGCACGCGTCCGCCGGGCCGTAGGCGAGCTGCTGGGTCTGAACGGCGACGCCGTCGACCTTCCAGGTCACCGCGTAGTGGCGGCTGGCATCCGCCGTCATCGCCAGCTCCAGCGTGTGCCACGTGGCGGTCGGTAGGGCGATCGGCGCGGAGACGGACGGGTTCCCTGGCTCGTGAGGTAGCAGAGCATGTCGGTGGCGAGCGCAGGTCCCGTGGTCCCGTCGAGGTGCTTCAGCGTCGCGCTCGCACGCGCCGCGGTCGTGCCGGCCGCACTCGAAGTCGAGCCGTGATTGTCATCGGCGTGACGAACGCGCCGACACTCACCTGCGCCCGCCGCCCCTGCCGGGGAGACGCGGGGACGTAGACACGCCACTGGTAGAGGCCGAAGTCGAAATCGAGTCGCGGGGACTTCTGCTTGACGCGCTGGCGACATGTGCCCGCCACGCACTGCGACGCGGCGCACGCGGTGTTGTCGGCGCATGCGCCGCCCCCGCCACGTCGTGGGAGAAGAGGGTTCAACGCGCTCACGCCACCGACCGTGGACGCGGCCCAGTTGTTCGGACTGTTGCCTTGATTGGCGATGAGCCAACCGTTGGGAAAGCCCACCTCAGGAAACTCGTAGTGTGTCCAGAGGATTCCCGCGTCCGCGTCGAGGGTGGTCCCGTCGAGCGCGCCGGCGTCACCCGCGTCGGCTTCGGCGTCGTCCGCTCGCCCGTCGGACGAGGCCCCGTCGGGAGAGGACTCGTCGGACGCGGCCGCGTCGGGCGCGGCGGAATCACCGACGGCGGAGCCGGAGCCGGCGTCGGGGACCCCCCCGTCACCCTTGGTGCAAGCCCACACCATGATCGAGGCGGAGACGAGGACGGATGCAAGGCGAAGCTTCATCGGGAGGCGGTCCATCGTGACGGGGGTCCTTCGAGGAGACACGGTGATTGAGGGGGTGCGGGCGGACTGCGGGGGGCAGATATCCGAAGCCGGAGACTCCGATGTCTGCAGTCTGCAAGGCAGGGATCGCCGTCACTAGCACTACTGCGAGAGGTTCCCTCTCGCTACGCAGTTCGCTGCGCTCTTCGGGCCCACCTGCGAGCCGTGCAAGGCCAAGGTCCCCGCGCTCGAGGCGAAGCGCGCCGCGCTCGCGGCGAAGGGGGCGAAGCTCGTGCTCGTGGGGGTCCTGGCGGACGGCGAGTCTACCGACGACGCGAAGCGCGCCCTCGGCTCGTGGGGAGTCACCGCGCCGTTCCTGGTGGACCGAGACGGCACAGGCAAGCGCGAGGCGGGCGTCACGACGCTACCCGCGACGATCGTGCTCGACGCGAGCGGCGCCGTGAAGTGGGTCGCGCCGCCGAGCGCCACCGCGGACGACGTCGTGGCCGCGGTGCCGTAGCCCGGGTGCCCTGGTGCCGCGAACGCCTACAGCGCGTCCCAGGTCATGACCCTCACGAGGTCGAAGCCCGTCACGGTGCCCACGAGCTCGGCGCCTCGCGTGACGAAGATGCGGCGCAGGCCCATCTGCACGGCGTGCCCGGCCGCGCGGTAGAGCGGCGTGGTCTCCTCGAGGCAGATGGTCTCGTAGCTCATCGCGGTGTCGACCGGCGCGAGCAGCGCCTCCGGGCCCGCGAGGCGCGCCTTGAGCGCCTCGGTGTGCGTGAAGGCGCCCACCGGCTTCGCGCCCTCCACCACCACGAGGCCGCTCTTGTTCTCCAGGTCGAGCCGGTCGATCGCGGTCTGGCACGACTCTTCGGCGTCGATCGTGACGATCATGGTCTGCATGACCCGCGAGAGCGGCGCCTCGATGTGGTGGAGCATCACGGCCCGCATCGCGTCGCGCGTGCTGTGCACGCCGACCGGCACGCCCTTGCGGAGCACGACCACGCGGTTCGTGCGCCGCGCGAGCATCACCTTGGCGGCCTCCCGGAGGCTCGCGGCCTCCTCGATCGTGGCCACGTCGGTCGTCATGAGGGTCGGCGGCCACCTGCGCGCGTGACTGCCGATCATCGTGCCGCGCAAGAGGTCGGTCGTGGAGAGAATGCCCGCGAGCTTTCCCTGGTCGAGCACCACGAGGCCGGACACGTCGCGCTCCACCAGCAGCGCGCGCGCCTCCTCGAGCGGCGTGCGCGCGTCGGTCGAGATCAGCTTGTGGCTCATGTATTCGCGGACGGGGGTCGACCAGAGCGCCATGCCCTCGACTGTACAGAAGAGCTCCTCGGCGCGCACGCGCTCTCGCCCCGCGCGGGCGCATTCCCTGCGTCTCCACGCGGGCGCGTCGCGGCCGTGGGGTGGCGCGGGCGATCCCCGCGCCGCGGGTCGGCGCGCGGGCGAATCGTGGTAGCGTCTCGGCCCATGTCCATCGACCGTGAGAACCAGCGGAACCCTCGCCATCGGAGATCGTGTCGTCGAAAAGGCCCGCAAGGGCGGCGCCGACGTGGCCGAGTGCATCCTCCGAAGCGGCGCGGAGCTTTCGGTCCGCGTCCGGCTCGGCAAGCCCGAGCTCGTCGAGGAGGCGAGCACCCGGTCGGCGGGCCTGCGCATCATCAAGGGCGGGCGCGTCGCCTCCACCACCACGAGCGATCTCTCGGACGCGGGGCTCGAGCGCTTCGTCGGCGACGCCCTCGAGCTGTCCGATCTCTGCCAGCGCGACGAGTTCGCCGGCCCGGCGGACCCCGCCGAGCTGTGTGATCCGTCGGCCGCCCCGGAGCTCGATCTCTACGATCCGGCGGGCGGCGGGATCGACGCCAAGACCGCCCTCGAGCTCGCCGGCCGCGGCGAGAAGGCCGCGCTCGACGCCGACCCTCGCATCACGAACAGCGACGGGGGAAACTTCGCGCGGGTGGCTGGCGGCTCGGCGCTCGTGCTCTCCAGCGGGTTCCGTGCAGCTTACAAGGGGTCGTACCAGTCGCTCAGCGTGGTCCCGCTGGCGGAGGACGAGGGCGGCAAGAAGCGCCGTGGCCACCACTGGACCGCGCGCCGCCACCTGGCCGAGCTCGACTCGCCCGAGTCCGTCGGCGCCGAGGCCGCGCGCCGCACGCTGCGCAAGCTGGGCGCCCGCACCGTGCCCACGTGCGAAGTGCCCGTCATCTTCGACCCCGACGCGGCGCGCGGCATCCTCGGGATGCTCGCCGGCTGCATCATGGGCAGCGCGATCTGGCGGAAATCAAGCTATCTCGTGGGCCGTGAGGGCACGCGCGTGGCGAGCGAGCTCGTCACCGTGGTCGACGATCCGCTCATCGCCCGGGCGCCGGGCTCCCGCCCGTACGACGGCGAAGGCCTCGCGAGTCGGCAGAACGTCGTCGTCGAGGACGGCATCCTCCGCACCTACCTTTGCGACAGCTACTCGGCGCGCAAGCTGGGCCGCAAGAGCACCGGCTCGGCCTCCCGCGGCGGCGCTGCGGGCGTCTCGCCCTCCACGTCGAACTTCATCTTTCGACCCGGGAAAGACTCCCCGGAGGACATCCTCAAGGGCACGAAGTCGGGCCTCTACGTCGTCGACATGATGGGCTTCGGCTTCAACGCCGTCACGGGCGACTTCTCGCGCGGCGCCTCGGGCTTCTGGATCGAGAACGGCGAGCTCTCCTATCCGGTGAGCGAGGTCACGATCTCGCTCAACGTCGACGACCTGTGGAAGACCATCGACGCGGTCGGCAGCGATCTCGATCTGCGCACGTCGACCGCCTCGCCGACCTTCCGGGTCGCGAAGATGACGGTCGCGGGCGGCGCATAGCCGGCCGTGGCCGGGGATCAGCGCGGTCGGAAGACGCCGCCCTCGGTGCTGGCGGCCTCGAAGCGGAGGTTGTCCACGAGGACGCTCGAGTCCTTCAGGCCGTCGAACGTGTCGTGAATCAGAATACGCACGGTCATCGTTTCGCCGGGCGTCACCGCGAACTTCGCCGTGAGCCAGCCGCTGCCGCCGCCGTAGACGTAGAGCTTCGTGCCGTCGGTCGACTTGGCGGTGCCGTCGCCGGGCGGGCTCCCGCGCCGTCGAAGCCCGTGCCCTTGAGTGAGCCGAACGCGTTCTTGCTCGCGTCGCCGTCGACGCCGAGGCAGTCCGAGAGCGCGGCCGACTTGTCGAGCGACAGCCCCGATGGGCCCGGGGCCTTCGTGCATATCTGGAAGAAGCTGCTGTTCACGCTCATGCCGAGGCCGTTCGACTCTTTGGCGACGTTGTCGCCGGCGTGCTTCGTGCCGTTCACGAGCACGAAGAACGCGTCGTTCAGCGAGGCGTGCCAGAACTGGTTGAACTCGGTCGAGAAGAACGCGTAGTCGAACACCATCGCGTTCGCGTTGCGGGGCACCTTCACCGTGAGCTTGAGCTCCGCCCAGTCCTGCACGCCGATGCCGCCCGCCGGCGAGCCGAACGACAGCGAGAGGCAGTCCTTCGCGTTGAGCGGGATGGCCGCGCAGCCGTCGCTGATGCGGAAGCCGGCCTCGTCGAGCGGCGGCGAGTTTCGCGGGTCGGCCGCGCCCCAGGGCCCGGTCGACAGGCCGAACATGGTCTTCCCGAGGCGCGGCTTGTTGTCGCCGAAGCTCGTGACGATGTTCACCTGCTGCATCTTGGTCTCGGAGGTCCACAGCCGCTGGCCTGGGCCGAGCCCCTTCACGAGGCCCCACTCGGCGCGCACGAGGGGATCGTAGGCGCCGGCCGCGGTCTTGCCCGGCTGCGGGCACAGATCGGCCGCGCGGGCGAAGTCGGTCGGGCTGCCGGGCGCCGCCGCCGGCACGGTCTCGCAGGTGGCGACCGGGTTGTCGGCCTTGCCGTCGCAGTCGTTGTCGACGCCGTCGCCGACGAAGTCGTACGCCTCCGGGCCGATCGCCGGGTCGAGATCGTTGCAGTCGAGCGGCGCGGGCACGCCGTCCTTGTCGCAGTCCGCGGTCGTGCACTGCACGATCGGGCCGGTCTCGGGGAGCGGCGCCGGCGGCTTCGCGGCGTCGGGTTCGTCGAGCGTGCCCGGCTCGCGCTGGGTGGCGCCGCAGCTCGCGACGCCGAGGCCGAGCAGTCCGTTGAAGGCTAGTAAAAACGAGAGGTTACGGAGTTCGAGCGGAGTGCGAAGCAAAGCGAGAACCTCCCGTCGTGTGGTGCCGCGCTCCCCGCGGGTGCGCGGGGAGCCGAGCGCGGCGCGGCCTAAAAAGCGGCTAGGGCGCGTTCTTCAGGTCTTGCGCGATGCCGTCGGTGCCGCGGGGCGCCGAGGACACGCCGTTCGTGCCGCCGTTGCCGCCCGTGCCGTTGCCGCCGAGCGTGCACGTGGTGCCGACCGAAGTGGGCGACGTGCCCTTGTACGCGATGCACACGGAGGGGCCCCCGGAGCCGCCCGCCGCGCCGCCGCCGCGCCCGCCGGAGCCGCCCGACGAGCCCGCCGCGCCGTTGCCCGCGGGGTGGTTGCCCGCGTTCGTGTTGTTGCCGCCGGAGCCACCGCCGCCGCCGCCGCCGCCGTTGCCGCCGCTGCCACCCGCGCCGCCCGCGCCGCCCGCGCGCGTGGTCATCTTGGTCTGGAGGACCTGCACGTTGGACCCGACGCTCACGATGCCGAAGCTCCCGCCGCCGCCGGAGCCGCCCGTGCCCGGCTGGCCGCCGCACCCGCCGCCGCCGCCGCCGCCGCCGCCGCCCGAGGTGGAGTCGCAGCAGTTGATGTTGGCGAAGCCGCAGCCGTGGCGGGTGCCGCCACCGGAGCCGCCGCCGCCGCCGCCGCCGCCCGCGGCGCCGGAGTTCACGCCGCCGCCGCCGTTGGCGGGCGTGTACGTGCCGAGCGCGTCGAAGCTGCCGAAGTTTGCGCCCGCGTTCCCGTTGGAGCCGGGGTTGCCCTGGCCGCCGAAGCCGCCGACCGGCGGCGCCGAGCCGCCGTTGCTCGCGCTGACGGTGTTGCACGTGCCCGCCGTGCCGCCCGAGCCGCCGTTCGCGCCGGTGCCGCCGGCCGCCGCGGTGGTGCCGGTCGCGCCGCTCTGGCCGCCCGTGAGGCCGCTCACGCCGTTGCCGCCCTGCCCGCCCGGGGCGCCGCAAGACGAGGCGCCCGCGCCGCCGCGCGCCGCGTTGCTCGCGTTGCCGCCGTTCGAGCCGCCGGCGCCGTTCCCACCCGTGGCCCCGGCCGCGCCGGCCGCGCCGGTGCCCGCGCCGATCGTGCGCCGTTGGCCGCCCGCGGGGGAAAAGGGGGGAACCCCCCCCCCCCCCCCCCCCCCCCCCCCCCCCCCCCCCCCCCCCCGCCGCCCCCCCCCCCCGACCCCCCCCCCCCCCCCCCCCCCCCCCCCCCCCCCCCCCCCCCCCCCCCCCCCCCAACCCCCCCCCCCCCCCCCCCCCCCCCCCCCCCCCCCCCCCCCCCAAACCCCCCCCCCCCCCCCCCCCCCCCCCCCCCCCCCCCCCCCCCGAAACCCCCCCCCCCCCCCCCCCCCCCCCCCCCCCACCCCCCCCCCCCAAACCCCCCCCCCCCCCCCGCCCCCAAAACCCCCCCCACCCCCCCCCCCCCCCCCAAACCCCCTCCCCCCCCCCCCCCCCAAACCCCCCCCCCAAAAACCCCCCCCCCCCCCCCCCCCCCCCCCCCCCCCCCCCCCCCCCCCCCCCCCCCCCCCCCCCCCCCCCCCCCCCCCCCCCCCCCCCCCCCCCCCCCCCCCCCCCCCCCCCCCCCCCCCCCCCCCCCCCCCCCCCCCCCCCCCCCCCCCCCCCCCCCCAGCCCCCCCCCCCCCCCCCCCCCACCCCCACCCCCCCCCCCCCCCCCCCCCCCCCCCCCCCCCCCCCCCCCCCCAAACCCCCCCCCCCCCCAAAAAAAACCCCCCCCCCCCCCCCCCCCCCCCCCCCCCCGCCCCCCCCCCCCCCCCCCCCCCCCCACCCCCCCCCCCCCCCCCCCCCCCGCCGGGGAAGACCCCCCCCGACCCCCCCCCCGCGGCCCCCCCCCCGCCCCCCCCCCCCCCCCCGGCCCCCACCCCGCCCCCCCCCCGCCCGCCCCCGCCAACCCAACCCCCCCCGGCCGAACCCCGCCCCCCCCCCCCCCCCCCCCCCCCCACCCCCGCGCCCCCCCCGCCCCCCCCCCACAGGCCCCCCCGCGGCGAAAAAAAAAAAGGGCCCGCGCCGCCCCCGCCGGCGGCCCCGGCGCCCCCCCCCCCCCGCGGCCGCGCCCGCCCCCGGGGGGCCGCCGCGGGGCCCCCGGCCCGCCCCCCCCCCCGCCCCCGCCCCCCCGCCCCGGGCCCCCCCCCCGCCCCCCCCCGGGAGGCCGGCCCCGCCCCCCCCGCCCCCCCCCCCGCCCGGCCGGCCCGCCGGCCCGGGCCCGCGCCGGGGGGGGGGCCGCCCCCCCGCCGCCCGGGGCGGCGGCCCCGGGCCCCCCCCGGGGGGCGGGGGGGGGCCCGGGCCCCCCGCCCCACCCCGGGGGAAAAAAACACGCCCCCCCCCCCCCCCCCCCCGCCCCCGGGCCCGCCCCCGCGAGACGCGGGCCCGGAAAAAAAAAAAAAAGGAAAAGACAAGGCCGGGCCCCGGGGGGCAGAAAAAAACCCCCCCCCGGAGAGGGCCCCCGCCGGGCGGGGGGGGGGGGCCGGCCGCCCCCCCCCCCCCCGCCCGCGCCGGGCCCGCCCGCCCGGCCGGAGGGCCGCGGGCGGGCCCCCGGCCCGGCCGCCCCCCCCCCCCCCCCCCCCCCCCCGGGCCGGCGCCCCCCCCCCGCGCCGGCCCCCGCCCCCCCCCCGGCCCCCGGACCCCGCGGCGGGCGGGCGGGGGCCGCCCCCGCCCGGGCGGCCCCCCGCCAGGGGCCGGCCCCCGGGCCCCGCGGGGGGGAAGGGGGGGGCCCGGGCGCCGGCGGGGGGGGGGGGGGCCCCCGGCGCCGGCCCGGGGCGGGGGCGGGCCCCGCCCCGCCCCCGGGGGGCGGGCGCCGGGGGGCCCCCCCCGCGGCCGGCCGGGGGCCCGGGCGGGGGGGGGGGGGGCGGGGGGGGGGGGGGGGGGGGGGGGGGGGGGGGGGGGGGCGGGGGGGCGGGGGCCCCGCCGCCGCGGGGGCCCCGCGCCCCCCCCCCCGCCCGCGCGCCCCCCCCCCCCCCCCCAAACCCCCCCCCCACCCCCCCAAACCCCCCCCCCCCCGGGGACAGGGGACCGCCCGGAACCCCCCCCCCCCCAAAAAAACCCCCCCCGGGGGGGGCCCCCCCCCCCCGCCCGCGAAAAAACCCCCGGGAGCCCCCCCCCCGCCGGCCCCCCCGCCCGGGCCCCCCCGGCCGGGGGGGGGGCCGAAAAAAAGGCCCCCCGGGGCCCCCCCGGCGCCCCCCCCGCCCCCCCCCCCCCCCCCCGGGGGGGCCCGGGCGGCCGGGGGGGGGGCCCCCCCCCCCCCCCGGCCCCCCCCCCCGCCCCCCCCCCCCGGGACCCCCCGGCCGGGCGGGGCCGGGGGCCCCCCCCCCCGGCCGCCCGCCCCCCCCCCGCCCGGGGACCCCGCCCCCCCCGGGGCCCGGGGGGGGGGGGGCCGCCCCCCCCCCCCCCCCCCCCCCCCCCCCCCCGGGAAAAAAAAACCCCCCCCCCCCCCGCGCCCAAACCCCCCCCCCGGCCCCCCGGCGGGGGGGGGGGGGCGGGGGCGGGGCCCCCCGGCCCGGAAGGGTCCCCCGGGGGGGGGCCCCCCCCGCCCGGCCGGCCCCCCCCGTCCCGGCGGGCCGGGCCGGCCGCCGGCCCCCCCCCCCCCCGCGGGGGGAACAAAAACCCCCGGGGCCCCCGGCCCCTCCCCCGGCCGGGCCCCGCCCCCCCCCCCTCCCGGGCCCCCGGGCCCCCCCCCCCCCCCCGGGGGGGGGGGGGGCCCCCGGGGGGCGGGGGGCCCCCCCCCCGCCCGGGGCCGGGCCCGGCGCCCCCCCCCCCCCCCCGGGGCCGGCGGGGGGGCCCCCCCCCCCCCCCCCCCCGGGAAAGAAGCCCCCCCCCCCCCCGGAAAAAAACCCCCCCCCCCCCCCCCCCTCCCCCCCCACCCCGAAAAGACCCCCCCAAAAAAAAAAAAAGAAATTCCCCTCTCCCCCCCCCCCCCCCCCCACCCCCCTCCCCCCCCCCCCCCCCCCCGGGGGGCCCCCCCCCCGCCCCCACCCCCGCCCCCCCCCCCCACCCCCCCCACGGGGAAAGCCCCGCCGGGCCCCAAAACAACACGAAAACCCCCCCCCCCAACCCCCTCCCCTCCCCCCCCCCCCCCCCCCCCCCCCCCCCCCCCCCCCCCCCCCCCCCCCCCCCCCCCAACCCAACCCCCCCCCCGGGGGCCCCCGGGCCCCCCCCCCCCCACAAAGCCCCGGGCCCCGCCCCCGGGGCCCCAAAAACCCCCCCCCCCCCCCCCCCCCCCCCAAACCCCAAAAAAAAAAACCCACCCCCCCCCCCCGCCAACCCCCCCCCCCCCCCCCCCCCCCCCCCCCCCCCCCCCCCCCCCCCCCCCCCCCCCCCCCCCCGCGCGCCCCCCGCCGCGGCGGCCCCCCCCCGCCGCCCCGCCGCCGCCCCGCCCGCCGCGGCCCCGCGCCGCCCCGCCCCCGCCCGCCGCGCCCGCCCCCCCCCCCCCCCCCCCCCCCCCCCCCCCCCCCCCCCCCCCCCCCCCCCCCCCCCCCCCCCCCCCCCCCCCCCCCCCCCCCCCCCCCCCCCCCCCCCCCGCCCCCCCCCCCCCCCCCCCCCCCCGCCGCCCCCCCCCCCCCCCCCCCCCGCCGGCCGCCAACCCCGACGGCTCGGGCGCGACCGTGATCGACCGCGACGAGACCCTCTCGGACCTCGCCGCGACGAACGACACGGCGTACATGGTCACGTTCGGCAAGCCGCCGAGCTACATCGGGACCGTCAAGCGGCTCCGCTTCACGCGATAGGCCGGCTCCATGCGACGCGCGGCGAGGTGTGCTAAAGCGCGCGCATGTGTGCCCGTCGCTCCGCGCTCTGCTTCGCCCTGGCTGTCGCCACGGCGCTCGCGTCGCCGTGCGCGCGGGGGGCCGAGCGTAGCGCCTCCGGTGGTGTAGCCCTGCAGACCTTCGAGGAGGGCCGCAAGCTCTACGTGGCCGGGCAGTTCGCGCCCGCGCTGAGGTCGTTCGAGGCGAGCTTCTCCGTCCAGCCGAGCCCCAACACTCGCCTCTACATCGCCCGCTGCCTCCGCGGCCTCGGGAAGGTGGCCAGCGCGAGCGCGGCCTTTCGGCTCGCGGGCCGAGAGGCGGAGGATCGCGTCGCGGCGACCGGCGAGCAGCGCTACGTGGCCACCGGGAAGTCTGCTGCCCTCGAGGCCGACCAGCTCGCGGCGCGCGTGCCGCGCGTCACGCTCGCGCTCCAGGGGGACGCCCCGGAGGCGGCGGTGCTCGCGGTCGACGGCGCGCCGTTGCCGCGTGTCACGTGGGGCAAGCCGCTCGAGCTCGACCCGGGCGAGCACGTCGTCGAGCTCACGGGGCCCCAGCTCGCGCCGTTTCGCGCCGCGATCACGGTCGCCGAGGGCGAGGCCCGTGAGGTGAAGGTGGTCGCCCGGCGCGTCGCCGCGGGGCGCATCACGCTTCGCTTTCACGCGCGCCCGCTCGGCATGGCCGCCACGCTCGACGGCGAGCCGGTCGACATCTCCTCGCGCGAGCCCTCATCGGTGGTCGGCGTGGGCCGGCACCGCGTCGAGGTCTCCGCCCCCGGGTATGCGCCGTTCGTCTGGCGCGGGGACGTCGCGGATGGCGCCGCCAGCGACGTGGCGATCGAGCTGCGCGCCGCTCCGCCCCGCGCGGACACCGCCGCCTCGGGCACGCCGCGCTGGCTCTTCTTCTCGACGGCGGGCCTCGCGCTGGTCACCGCGGGCGCGGGCGGCGCGCTCTTCGCCCACGCCGCCGGAAGGGACTCGGACGAGCAGGCCAAGCCGATCGCGGAGCGTGGCGACGCGACGCGAGAGAACATCCGCGCCGAGGCGACGGTGGCGAGCGGGCTGCTCGTCGGCGGAGGTGTCGCGGCGGTGGGGGCCGTCGTCCTCGCGTTCACGACGCGATGGGGAGGGGCCAGCCGGGAGCGCGCGCCCGCCACGGTGTCGGTGGTGCCGCGCGGGCTCGGCGTTGGGATCGAGGGGAGGTTCTGATGAGCAGAAGCGGTCGAGGGGCCGGCTCCCACGTGATCGTCGCGGTCGTCGCGGCGCTCACGGGGGCGTGTACGCTAGGGCTGGGGGACTACGCGGCGCGGAGCGAGCGGCCGACCCTTTCTCGGGACGCGGGCGCGTCCGACGGCGCCGCCGAGCCCGACGCGAGCGAGCCAGGGATCGAGCCCGAGGGCGACGCCGCGCCCCCGGCGGAGGGCGGGCCCTGCGTCGACGGCACCCTCGACACGACCTGCAAGGTCGCGGACGGCGACTCCGGCAAGACCTGCACGGGGTCCCGGAGGTGCGTGCAGTCTACATGGAGCGACTGCAAAGTCGAATACGGTTGTCCGGGCACGTGGCCGCCGCTGGGGACCCGCACGATCTGCCAGAACGTCGACGTGAAGGGCGACTCGGGGCGCTGGATCGACAGCGCCACGGCCGGCGCGCCCGCCACGCTGTGGTCGCTCGATCGCAAGGTCCCGTTCGAGCTCTACGGTCAGGTCGCCTCGTTCTGCTTCCGTCCGAAGGACTCGGTGACCTGCATCGCCGACGGGAAGGTCGTCGTGAGCGTCGAGTGCGGCGCGCACATCAAGCTCACCGGGCAGGACTTCCTGGCCGGCACCCTCCACAATCGGGAGTTCTGCGTCGAGGGGGCCGGCAGCGCTTGCCAGATCGTGGACAGTCACTCCGCCGGCCGGTGGCAGGGGCCCACCGCGGCCCCCTGCGAGCGCTGGTTCGAGGGCGCCCACTGGCGCGTGACCGCGGCCCCCCGCTGCTCGAACTGGTAGGCCGTGCAGCCGCTCCTCGTTGGCACCCTCGTCGCCCAGCGCTACCGCGTCCTCGGCGAGATCGGCCGCGGGGGTATGGGCGTCGTGTACCGCGTCGAGCACGTGCACACGGGGCAGCAGCACGCGCTCAAGGTGCTGAACGTCCCCACCGGGCTCTCGGAAGAGCTCGTGCTCCGGTTCAAGCGCGAGGCCCGCGCCCCGGCGCGCATCAAGAGCGAGCACGTCGTGACCGTCACCGACGCCGACGTCATGCCGGAGCTCGGCAACGCGCCGTTCTTGGTGATGGAGCTGCTTGACGGCGTCGATCTCGAGCATGTCCTCGAGGAGCACGTTCGCCTCTCGCCGCGCGAGGTCGTCGACGCCCTGGGGCAGGTCGCGCGCGTGCTCGACAAGGCCCACTCCCTCGGCATCGTGCACCGCGATCTCAAGCCCGAGAACCTCTTCTTCCACCGAAGGGACGACGGCACGACGCTGCTCAAGGTGCTCGACTTCGGCATCTCGAAGGTCAGCGGCGCCGACGATCCGAGCGCGCTGGCCGGCGCCCTCGTCACGCGCCCGGGCGCGCTCATGGGCACGCCGCTCTACATGTCGCCCGAGCAGGCGGGCTCGGGCACCCCCGTGGGGCCGGCCTCCGACGTGTGGTCGCTCGGCATCGTGGCCGTGCGCCTCCTCACGGGGGACTACTACTGGCGAGCCGAGTCGATGGGCGAGATGATGGCGCAGCTGCTGCGCGATCCGATGTACGCGCCGAGCGAGCGCTGGCCCTGGCTCCCGGAGGGCTTCGACGCTTGGTTTCGGCGGTCGTGCGATCGGGCGCCGGATCGACGCTTCGCGCGGGCGTCGGAGCAGGTCGCCGAGCTCGCGTCGGTGCTCGGCGAGAGCGTGAGCCTGAGCGCGGTGCCGAGCGCGCCTCGGAGCCCGACGGTGCCGACGTCGACGCCGAGCGCGCTCGAGGCGGTCACGGTCAGCGAGCTCGGCGCCACGACGCCCGTCGACACGCCGCCGCCGTCCCTCGAGCCGTCGCTCGACCCGCCCCGGTCTCACGCTGCGCCGACCAGGGGGCCCCGCCAAGCTGCGCTCGCGGCCGTGGCCCTCGTCTGCCTCGTCGGCGCGGGCCTTGGGCTCGCCCGCTTGGGCCCCCGCGCGACGCCCGCGACGATCGTCCCCTCAGTGTCCGCGGCGCCCGCGGAGTCGAGCGGGGCGCGCACTCCGCCGAGCGCGCCGCCCGCGCCGTCTGCCCCGCCCGCGCCCGCGTCCGCGTCAGGGGCGCCCGACGACTCGTGGAAGCGCCGCTTGCCGCCGCGCCGCGAGGCCGGTCCCTCGGCGCCCCCTCCGGCGCCGTCCGCGCCACCCGGGCCACACAACCCGGTCGCGCCCTGACGCCGAAGCATCGAGGGCCGCAAGGAGCGGGAGTGTGAGGGGGAACGCCTCACAAGAGCCGAAGCATCGAGGGCCAAGGGGGGGAGCGCCCTCTTAAGAGCCGTATCGCGGGCCGATCGACGGGAGGGGCTGCACCCCCGCGCCGCAGCTGCCAGGAGGTGTACGCTAAGCCCGATGGCCCAAGAGAGCTCCAAGAGCGCCCCGCTCACGACCGAGCTGAAGTCGCACGGCGTCATTCTTGGCGCGTTCACCGCGTTCCTCTGGGGGGTGCACCTCGTCAACGCGGTGATCTTCCAAGGGCACCTGTCCGCGCTCGGGGTGGCGCCGCGCACCCTCCACGGCCTCGTGGGCATTCTCTTCGCGCCGTTCCTGCACGGCAGCTTCTCGCACATCGCGAGCAACACCCTCCCGCTGCTCGTGCTCGGGTGGTTCGTCATGCTGCGCCGCAAGCGCGACCTGCTCTACGTGAGCGCGCTCTCGGCGCTCGTGGGCGGCCTCGGGACCTGGCTCATCGGCCCGTCTGCGTCGGTGCACGTCGGGGCGAGCGTGCTCATCTTCGGCTATCTGGGCTACCTGCTCGCCCGGGGCCTCTTCGAGCGGAAATTCTGGCCCATCATGGGCAGCCTCGCGGTGTTCTTCCTCTACGGCGGAGCGCTCTTCGGCGTGTTGCCCGGCGAGGTGGGCATCTCGTGGCAGAGCCACCTGTTCGGGCTCCTCGGCGGCGTGGGGGCGGCGCGGCTGCTGGCGCGGCCGCGCGGGAAAGACGAGCCCACAGCTCCCAGCGTTGAGCGGTCCGAGCCCAAGAAGCTCCGCGTCGAGCCCGCTGTCCGCGTGCCCGCGGCCGCCCCTCGGGCGCCGCTCGACGACGACACCGACGAGGAGCTCGAGGCGCTCCGACGGCGCGTCGGTCGCCGATAGCGTGCAGAATACACGCGACGCCGCGGCGCGTTGGCGTCAGTCGCGCGCGCCGGCGTCGGCGTCGGGCCCCGCGTCGCCGGTCACGCCCGCGGGGACCGCCCCGCGGGCCGCCCGTTCGAGCGCGGGTCGTGCCGCCTCCGGGGCGGCGGGGGTGAGCGCGGCGGCGACCGTGAGCTCGGGGCTCGCGCCGCGGTCGAGCCAGAACTCGAGCGCCGCGAGCTCGTCGGGCGTGAGGCCCGGCTTGTCGTCGGGCGGCATGTAGTCGTCCGAGGTCTTGGGCAGCGTCATTCGCTCGTGGATGAGGCTCTTCTTGGCGGAGAAGGGCACGATCGCGGGGCCGGTCTCGCCGCCCTTCAGCAGCGCGGCGAGCGAATCGACGCGGAGATCGGCCTTCTGCTTCTTCTCGCCGTGGCAGCTACCGCACCGCTTGATGAGCGCGGGCTGCACCACGTCGGCGAACACCTTCGCGTCGGCTCCTGGCGTGGCGACGGGCGCGGTCGTGGGCTCTGCCTTCTTCGGCGTGTACCCCGCGACGCGCTGCACGAACGAGGGCGCGAGCTCGTAGAGGTAGTTCTCGCCGCGCGACAGCCCGCCGCCGAGGTGACCGCCGAGGCTCATCGCCCCCAGCGTGAGCGCGAGCACGCCCCGGTAGAGCGCGCGCAGCGCGGGCGTCCCGTCCTGCGCGCCGTGCGTCGCGAGCGCGGCGCACGCGAGAATCACAGACACGAACGTGATGAGCCGGTGCCGCCCGAGGAGCTTCGCCGAGTAGTCTCCGGCGTCCTGGCCGAGGAGCATCCCGAGCACGAGCGCGACCACCCCCGACGCGACGAGGAACGACAGCACCGCCGGCATCGCGGGCTCGACCTTGGCCTTTACGGACGAGGAGCGCAGCGCGAGCAGCTCGAGGGTCACAGCGAGCACGAGCACGCCGATCGGGAGGTGCACGACGAGGGGGTGGAACCGCCCGAGGAAGGGCGCGAGCCCCGGCCCCTTGCCCAGGGCGGCGAACGCCAACCCCGCGACGCCCGCGGCCACGGCGCTGGCGATGAAGTACGGCTTCGCGGCCTGCGAAATCGGCGGCTCGGTCATTGCGACGACCCTAGCCGAACGGGCGCGCGCGACCCACATTTCCATGGCCGCTGGCGCTCGAGGGTCCGCGCTACGACGAGTCGTTTCGGGCCCAGAACTCGGAGAGCTTGGGCCAGAGGCGCCGCTTCGCCGCGCTCGACACGACGGCGCCCACGTGGCCTCCGGGTAGGTGGAGGTGGGTTTTGTCGGGCGAGCCGGCACGCTCGACGAGCGGGAGCGCGCTCGCCTTGGGGACGATCGTGTCGTGCTCGAACGTCACCGCCAGGAGCGGCACCCTCACGTCCTCGAGCCGCGCGGGGATCCCGGACAGGTGGAACGTGCCCTGCGCGAGCTCGTCGCCCCGGTAGTGCGCGCGGATGTACTCGCGGAAGCACTCGCCGGGGAACGACACGTTGTCGTTGCCCCAGGTCTCCAGGGCGAAGAAGCCGTCCAGGAACTCGTCGTTCCACGCGCGGTCCACGAGCTGCACCGCCTTCGAGAGGCCGAGCGTGGGGCGCAGCATGTTGAACGCCGCCTGCATGAGCGGCCACGGCACGTTGCCCGTGGCGTCCACGAGGGCGTCGAGGTCGAAGGTGGGCGTGCGCGTCCACGCGGAGAGCAGCCCCTCGTCGGCCCCGAACTTCACGGGCGCGGCGAGCGTGAGGAGCGAGGCCACGTGCTCGGGGCGGGCCGCCGTGTGGAGGACCGTGAGCAGCCCGCCGAGGCAATACCCGAGCAGGTGCGCCTTGCCGCGCGCGCCGAACGAGGCGGTCTTCCGCAGCGCGCGCCCGATCGCGCGGTCGCAGACGTCGTCGAACGTGACGAAGCGGTCCTCGTCGCCGGGCGTGCCCCAGTCGATGACGAACACGTCGTGCCCGCGCGCGACGAGCCACTCGGCGAGGCTCTTCCCCGGCAGGAGATCGAGCACGTAGTGCCGGTTGATGAGGGACGGCACGAGCAGCACCGGGGTCGCGAAGCAGGGCAGCGTGTCACGGCGGTAGCGGAGCAGGCTCCACTTGTTCTCGCGATGCACCACGTCGGCCGGCGTCGTGCCCACGGGGGGCCTGGGGCGCACCGCGACCTCGGCCAAGTTCTTGAGGCGCGCGCCCCATAGGCTCTCCGGCCGGGCGGCGGGCTTGTCGTTTGGACCTGGCATGGGGCGGACGTTCGGCGCGAGGGCGGGCGTGAGGGTGGGCGTGCGCTGCTGGGGGAGCTCCGGCGAGCGAGCGGGGCGTTCGAGCGTGGGCGGATGGGCGGACGGCATCAGCGTCGCGCGGGCGCAGGTCTATCGTAGAGCGCCTCGAGCTCGGCGCGAAACACCTCGACGACCTTCTTGCGCCGCACCTTGAGCGACGCGGTGAGCAGCTCGCGCTCGACCGTGAGCGGCTCGTCGAAGATGTGGAAGGCCTTCAGGGTCTCGTAGCTCGGCAGGTGGGCGTTCACCTCGGCGATCCGCGCGGCGACGAGCGCCTCCCGTGCCGCCGTGCGCTCGCTCGCGGGGAGCGCGCCGAGCTCCGCGTCGACGACCGCGTCGTTGAGCCACACCCCCGCGACCAGGTACTTCTTGCCGTCGCCGTAGACGACCACGTGCGCGAAGCGGGGATCTCCCTGGAAGTGCTGCTCGATGTTCGCGGGCGGGATGTTCTTGCCGCCGGCGGTCACGAGGATGTCCTTCTTGCGATCGACGATCTGGAGAAAGCCGTCTTCCGTGAAGCGGCCGACGTCGCCGGTCTGGAACCAGCCGTCTTCGGTGAACGCCGCGCGCGTGGCGGCCTCGTCCTTGTGGTAGCCGCCAAACACGTTCGGGCCCTTCGCGAGGATCTCGCCGTCGTCGGCGAGCTTCAGCTCCACGCTCGGCAGCGGCTTGCCCACCGAGTCGAACCGGAAGCTGTCGGCGCGGTTCAGCGTGAGGGTGGGCGAGGTCTCGGTGAGGCCGTAGCCCTCGACGATCAGGATGCCCGCCGAATGGTAAACTTCCTTTATCTCACGTTTCAGGCCCGCGCCGCCCGAGAGACAGAACGCGAGGCGTCCGCCGGTGCACGCGCGGAGCGCGTCTCTCTGCGCCGCGGGGTCGGACTCTCGCAGCGCCGGCGCCGCGAGCTTCTCCCAGTGCGAGGGCACGCTCATGAAGACGTGCGGCTTCACGACCGGCACGAGCGCGATGCAGCCCACGGGATCCGAGAGGTAGCTGGTCATGCCCAGCGTGTTGCCGAGGTTCATCTCCCCGAAGCCGAAGATGTGGCTCATGGGCAGCCACAGCACGTCGATCGCGTTCTCGGGCACGAGCGGGCCGTTGAGGGTGAGCCAGTCTTTGCCGTTCGTGCCCACGTTGCGGTGCGTGAGCGGGACGCCCTTCGGGTTACCCGACGTGCCGCTCGTGTAGAGCATCATCCCAGGTTGATCGAGCGACACCGCGCCCATGCGTGCCTCGAACGCGCCGGGGCTCGCCGCGTCGCGCGCGGCGCCCGCGGTGAGCAGGTCGGTCAGCGACAGGACACGGGCGAGCGCCTCGTCGCTTGGCGCCGCTCTCCCTTCGGCGCGCACCTTCGCGAGCACCCGCTCCGCGTCGAGGCCAGCGTCGAGGAGCACGACCCGTCGCAGCCCGCGTCCGTCGTCATGAAGGCTCGGCCACGCCTCGAGCACCTTCGCGAGCAGGGCCGGCGTGTCGACGAAGACGACGCGCGCGTCGGAGTGGTCGAGCACGTAGGCGAGCTGCGCTGGAGTGCTTGCAGGATACACGGGAACGATCACGCCCCCGACCGCCTGCACGGCGAGGGCCGCGGTGGCCCACTCGACGCGGTTTGGCGCGAAGATCGCCGCGCGGTCCCCGGGCTCGAGCTCCGCCGTGAGCGCGCTGCCGAGGGCGCGCACGTCGGCCGCGAACGCGCCGTACGTGACCGCCGTGTACGCCGACAGATCCGTGCCCGCGCCCGGTCGGGGCACCCAGAAGCGCACGCGGTCCTTGCGCTCTTCCAGCGTGTCGAAGAGCACCTTCGGGGCGATCGCGAGGTCGAGGAAGCGTGTGACGTCCATGGGGCTAGCGGTCCTTCCGCGCGCCCTCGGCGCGCTCGAGCTTCTCTTCGAGATCGATGAGCCGGCTCTCGAGGCGGTTCAGTGCGTGGAGCGTGCGCTCCTGGTCGGCCTTCGTGGGCAAGCCGAGCGCGGCGACGAGCGCGGTCTGCGCGCGGTCGACGACGACCTTCGCGCGGAGCACCGTCGTCAGCGCGGCGGACGCGGGCGTGATGAACGTGGGGCTCCGCAGCCCGAGCTCGATGTGCTTCGCCGTGCGCTCTTCCCAGGCGTCGAAGCCCTTCTTCCAGGCGTCCCACCCCCACCGCCGATCCGCTGATTCCATGCTCCCCGCTCCTCCGTCCTGTCCTGTCCTGTGCTGTCCTGTCGCAGTCCGTGTCCGTTCGCTCCCTGTCGTGCGCCGCCGTCAGGGCAGCCCGAGGCGGCGCACCTCGCTCGCCACGGTGAAGTCGTCGGTCTTCTCGCCCGCCTTGCTCGTCACGCGGGCGACCTCGCCGAAGCACTCGGAGAGGAACGACACCTGCAGCTGCGTCGTGGCGGCGCCCGCCGCCGGCTCGAGCGTGACCCGGGTGCGCACCCGCAACACCTGCTGGAAGACGAGGTCGGGGAGGTCGAGCTGGCCTACGGCGTCGACGGTGACCTCGTAGCGGTCCCGCCCCGCGTATGGCAGCCCGCGCAGCGTGGCCCCCTTCACCTCGCCGACCGACGTGTAGCTGACCCCGGGAGCGAGCGGGAACTTGTAGACCGCAACAGGTGTAGAGTACACGAAAAGCGTGCGCCCCTCGGCCGGATCGGGCTCGCGCGAGGCGAGGCCGAGGAGCGACACGGCCTGGGCGTCGTGCGCGTACACGGCCTCCGTGCGGCCCGCGGCGTCGAAGGGGGCCACGAACGCCGACTCGGGGAACTGCGCGGCGTACCACTTGCCCGCGATGCGGCTCGCCGAGATCACGGCGACCTGGTCGTCGCGCTGGTCGACCGAGTAGTCCCAGCGCTGCTTGCCGCCGGCGAGCGGCTTCGGGACGAGGTCCACGGGCTGGTCCTTCCCCGCGGGCGAGACGAGGTACGAGACCGGCGCGTCGAACGCGGGCGAGAGCTCGGTCGCGTCGATCTTGCCGTCGAGGTTCGGCACGCAGGTGAGGGGGACCGCCTCGCCCGCGGCGTAGGGCGTCCGGCCCTTCGTCACGGTGAGGTTCTCGCTGCACGCGCCGGCGAACAGACAGGAGGCCGCCACGAGCGCGCGCGCGGCGTGAGACGCGTGGCGAGGAGCGGCGGTCGGGGAGGCGAGGCGGGGGCGGGGAGAGGCGTTTCGCATGGTCAAAATACGTAGTTGAGGCGGACGCGCACGAGCTGCGCGGGCTTGGCGAAGAGGCCGACCTGCGGGTTGTCTAGCCCCGAGAGCGGGAAGAGGACGGCGTAGTCGAGCGTCGCGAAGAACCCGTCCTTGTGCTCGTACGTGAGCGACGGATCGAGCTCGACGCCGAGGGGCTTCTTCCCGCCGGGCGTCGACTCGGCGAAGTTGGCCACGCTCGCGATCGCGGCGGCGCTGGCGGTGACGCGGAAGCTCGACTCGTCGATGAGGCGCACGCGCGCGTGCGGCCGGAGGTACGTCGCGTCGGTCACGGTGCCGATGATCTCGCGGAACAAGATGCGATCGACGCGGAAATCGGGGTGAAATCGGAAGTTGTCGATGCGGTTGTCGGCGCGAGGGTTCGCCTGCGGGCCGTCGAGATCGCCCGGCTTCGGGGCCTTCGCGCCGGGCTTCTGGACGACGCCGAACCCCGGCGCGGGATCGCCGCTGGCGTACCCGAGATCGAGGCCCACGGCGGCGCGCCCGTCCTCGCCGCCGTAGTCGGACTCGAACGCGGCGCCGAGCTGCCGCGCCTTCACGGGATCGCGGAGCAGCACGCCCGGGATGACGCTCGCCTGATCGATGGTCGACATCACGAGCGAGATCTCGGCCTCGAGGCGCAGCGTGGGCGTCACGAGCTTCGCCCAGGCGTCGACGCCCGTGGCGGTGAGCCCGCGCGACATGATCTGCGCGTCTTGCGAGGTGGAGAGGTCGAGCGGCTGCGCGGTGGGCAGGTAGGAGGCGGGCACGTCGTCGCGCTGCCACCGGTGCGTGAGGTAGCCGCCGTAGTCGGCGGTGGTCTTGCCGGCCTTCTTGCGCCGCGCGAGCGACTCCTTGCTCCAGCCGCGGAGGAACGCGAGCGTCGCCGTGCGCACGTTGGTCGTGCGCTCGAGGTCGAGCACGCGGTTCTGCGCGGGCCGCGTGCCGATCGGCCCGGTCGCCGAGAAGTCGTAGGCGATCGCGACGATGTGATCGAGCACGGGCGTGACGAGCGCGAGCCGGTCGGCCGCGTCGGCGGAGTCGCAGTCGAGGCAGTCGCCGCCGTTCGCGACGAGGCCGAGGCCCCAGTGGGTGCCCATGCGGCCGGCCGCGAGCACGCCGAACGGGAGCAGCGCCTCGCCGTACGCGCGCCGCACCTTCAGCGGATCGCTCGGCGAGCGTTGACTCGCGCTCGCGGCGGGCGCGCCGTCGGGCACGCTGCCGAGGCTCAGGTTGTCGAGCGCGTCGAGGCGGAGCTTCACCGCAAGGGTCGAGCCCGGCGCGAACACCTTCACGTCCATGCGCGCGCGCATGTCCCAGTGGGTGAGCGTCTGCGCCTTCGGATCGGCGCGCGAGACCGGGTAGAGCGGATCGCCCGACGGCGTCAGGCCGCGATCGAGGTCCAGGTTGGTGAGCGCCTCGCCGCGCACGCGGAGGTACCCGTCGAGCTCGACGTGCACTTTGTCGCGCTGCACGATGTCCTCGCCGAGCTCGGCGAACCCGGTGGCGTGCGCGGTCCCAGGCCTGAGCGCGCTGAGCACACCGAGCGCGACGAGCGCGACGAGCGCGACCACGCCGGCCCGGGGGCCGAGCCGCCCGCGGCGGAAGCGGGACGAGGGGCGGCTCATGGTGCGGCCGTCTCCGGCGCGACCCGCGACGAGGGGTCGTGCGGCGGCCCCTCGAGGAGGAACGCGTGGAGGTCTCGGGTGGAGGCCGCGGCCGCCTCGATCATGGGGAAATGTCCGCACTGCGGGTACACGATGAGGCGCGAGTTGCGCAGATCGCGGCTCAGCCGCTCGCCGTACTTGAGCAGGGTGACGCCGTCCTCCCGCCCGATCATCACGAGCGCTCGCTGGGTGATCGTGCGGTAGCGGTCCTCGACGAGCGCGTAGCGTTGACCGCGCACCGCCGCGAGGGCGGACGCTTTGGTGCCGGGGCGCTCGAGCGCAGCCTCGACCGAGCTCACGAGCTCCTCGGTCACGTACTTCTTGTCGAAGAACGCGAGGGTCAGGCGGTCCTCCGCGCGCTGCGTGTAGTATGCACCGAAGAGCGCCTCGCCCACGCCGTCCGCCCGCGCCCAGTGGAAGAAGAGAGGCAGCTGCTCTTCGTACGCCCAAGGGTCGTAGATCGCGATGCGCTCGACGCGCTCGGGCGCCGCCATGGCCGCCGCGAGAGTGACCGACGCGCCCCACGAGTGCCCGACCACGGCCGCGCGCGCGACGCCGAGGTGGGTCATGAGCCCGAGGACCAACCTCGCCTCGGCGTCCGGCGAGTAGTCCCCCTCCGGCCGGTCGGTCCAGCCGAAGCCCTTGAGGTCGAGCGCGATGACCCGGTGGGTGCGGCGCAGGACCGGTACCACCGCGGTCCAGGTCTCGAGCGTCGCCGCGAACCCGTGCACCAGCACGACCGGCGGCTTCTTCTTCTCGGCCTCGTCGCCCGCCGCGGTGTCTGTGTACCTCACGCGCGCCCCTGCCACGGAGGCGAAGGTCGCGCCCTTGGGCTCTCCGGGCATTGGGCCCGAGTGGAACGAGAGGCAACCGGTGGCGGAGAGAGCGAACATCGCCGTCGCGAGGGCCGCGCGCACGCGCTGCCCCGTCTGCCCCGTCTGCGCCGTCTGCCCCGTCGGCTCTGGGTCTAGCCCACGCGCCGCGCGCCTCATGGCGAGATCCTGCGCACCTCGCTCGCGCGCGTGAACTCGGCGTTCGCCTCGTTGTCGGCCGAGGTCGCCGTCGCCACGGTCCCGTAGCACTCGGTGACCCAGGCGAACGAGCGAACGACCGTGACGAGCAGGCCCACGGTGCGCGTGAGGGTCGTGCGCACCCGCAGCACGGTGAACGTGCCGAGCGGGGTCTTCAGGGTGCCGCGCGCGTCGACGGCGGAGTCGTACTTCTCGCTGTAGGTCGAGAACACCCCGCTCGCGAGGCCCGTGACCGTCGAGGTGGTCGTGAACGCCTTGCCCATCTCGAGCGGGAACGCGAGCACGTCGACCGCGGGCGAGTACGCGACGTTCGTGCGGGTCACGCCGTCGGCGGGCGAGACGACGCCGCGCAGCTTCAGGGCTCCCGGTGAGAGCTCGAACACCCCGAGCAGCTCGCTGCGCGCGGAGAGCTTCGTCGCGTAGCTCGCGCCCGCGAAGTCGGCCGCGAACCACTTGCCTTCGACCCGCTGGGTCTCGACGAGCGCGAGGGCGTCGCCGGGCAGCTCCGCGGAGAGGTCCCAGCTACGCGTGCCGTCGCCGAGCGGCGTGCCGGCGGTGGCGATGTCCGCGTCCTTCGCGACCTTGTACGTGGCGCGGAGACCCGCGGCGAGCGGCACCTCTTCGCGGGTGATGCGGAAGTCCTTGTTGGGCACGCAGCCCGCGTCGCCTACGGGGCCGGCCTCGAGGGGCTCGCTCGCGTCGGCGCCCGCGTCTGTGTCGACCGCGGTCGTCGCGTCGGTCGTCGCGTCGACGTCGCCGGGCGGCATGCACCGCCCGGTCGCGCTGCACGCCCCGGAAGCGCAGTCGGCGCCTCGGCTGCACTCGGGCCCGGACGTCGCGCACCCCGCCGTGCCCACGACGCCCACGACGCCCACGACGCCCACGACGCCAAGAGCAGGGAGCGCGGGGAGCGCGAGCGCCAAGCTGAGGAAGGAGGCACGCGCGGAGCGGGAGAGCGAGGGGGTCATGGGCGCACCGAGGGCAGGCGGGGAGGCGCGGAGGCGCGGGGAGCGTCTGTGTTGCTGTGCAACACGGACACTGGCATATTCGCCGCAACCTCCCCGGTCAAGGTCAAATGTTGCACGGCACAATCGCTGCCGTGCGATGCTCCAGCGGCGCCGAGCGCGCCCCGGCTCGCGTCGCCGGCGCGCGCGCAGAGTCACGAGAGCGCGAGAGGACGCGGCCCATGCGTATCGTCAAGAAGTACTCGAACAGGCGGCTCTACGACACCGACGAGAGCCGCTACATCACGCTCGACGAGCTCGCCGAGTTGGTGCGCGGCGGCTCCGACGTCTTCGTTCAGGACGCGAAGTCGGGAGAGGACCTGACCCAGGTGACCCTGGCGCACGTCATCCTCGAGAGCCGCGGCGGCGGCCGCCTCCTGCCGGTGCCGCTGCTCGTGCAAATGATCCGCATGGGTGACGACGCGCTCGCTGAATTTCTAGGCCGTTACATGAGCTGGGCCATGGAGCTCTACCTCCACGCCAAGAACGGATCCGGCGCTCTCTTCCCCCATAATCCGCTCGCGCAGCTCCCCTTTACGGCCGGCAACGCGCTCGCCCGCGTGCTCATGAACGGCGGGCCCTGGGCGCGTGGGCGATCGCGACCCGCGCCCGATGTGCGCGCCGTTCAGGCCTCGTCGCCACGAGACACCCCGCCGCCGCCGGCCGCCACCGGCGAGGACATCGCCGAGCTCCGCCGCGAGCTCGAGGAGCTGAAGCGCGAGCTGCGCGCGCCGTCACCGAAGAAGCGCAGCTAGGCGGCCCGTGGCGACCTCGTCATGTTGCGACGCAACATGCGGCGCGGTGCACGGGGAGGCCTGGCCTCACGCGCGGGCGTCCGCGATGGCCTTGAGCAGCTGGGCGTCGAAGTCGGACTCGGCCTCTGCGGCCGTCCCCGCGGCGAGCCCTTGCCGCGTGACGACGAGCTTCATGCTGGGGACCACGTAGATCTTCTGGTCCCGGGCGCCCAGCGCCGAGACGAGATCGGCCGGCGCCTTGCCCTTCATGCTGCCGCGTCCCTGGAGCCACCACAGGAGCCCGTAGTCGGCCTTCGCCGCCGAGGGCGTCCACGCCTCGGCGAACCACCCCGCGGCGGTGACGGGCTTGCCCGACCACAGGCCGCCCCGCGTCGCCAGGAGGCCGAACCGCGCCATGTCCCGGGCGCGGAGCTCGAGGCCCCAGATGGGCGCGCCGACCGGATCCACCTGGCCGCGGCTGACCCAGGTCCCGCCGACGCCGATCGCGTCGAAGAGCCACTCCCGAGAGAGCGCGTTGATGTCCTTCGCGGCCACCTTCTCGAGCACCGCGCGGAGCTTCTGGTAGGCGTTCGTGTTGTAGTCGAACCGCGCGCCCGGCTCCGCCACCTTCACGAGCGTGTTGGGGTTGAGGCCGCTCGAGTGAGTCATCAGGTGACGCAGGGTGATGCGCGCCTCGTCGGCGGGGTCGGCCTTCGACCAGCCCGCGGGCAGGTGAGAGGACACCGTGTCGTCGAGGGTGAGGAGCTTGCGATCGCGTGCGAGCCCGATCAGGGTCGAGGTGAAGCTCTTCTGCACCGAAGCCACGTCGGTCTGGGTCGTCGCCGTGGCCGTCAGGAAGTAGCGCTCGAGCAGCACGCGCCCGTCGACGAGCATCATGAACGAGCTCGACTTGTTGGCCTCGACGAGCTTCACCAGCGCGTCGAGACCGGCGGGTGACCAGCCCGTCGCGGCGGGGTCGGCGGTCTCCCACGCGTCCGAGCCGTTGGGCGGGAAGTAGTCGCCGCTCGGCGGGGGCGGCGGCGCCGTCGTCGAGCCCGAGGGCGTGGGGATCGGGCCGGCGCCCGCGTCCGCGGTGTCGGCTGGCCCGTCGGCCTTCCCGCAACCCAAGAGCCCCATCGCGGTCATCGCCGACAGCCCGGCGACGACGTCCCGCCTCCCTAACCCAAGTTTCGCCATGGCCGGAGCATGGCGGACGTCCCGACGGTGCGCAACGCCGAGCGATGTTGCGGCGCAACACGGTCGACGTCGCGACGGTCATGGGCGGAGCGTAATGCGCCCGCCGCACGGGATGTCGACCTGCCGCGGCGTCCCGCGGCTGCCGATCTTCACTTCGCGTCTCCCGCACGGCGCGAGCACGACGGCCGGCGTCTCGCCGAGCGCGTGCTTCCCGACGAAGACTCGGTGACCTGCGGGCGCCCCTTGCACGAGGATCTCACCCATGCCCCGCGGGATCGCCCGCGCCGGCGAGGCCCCGGCGACCTCTGCGTCTTGGGCGCCGCCTTCCCCGCTCGCTGCGTCGTCGGCGCTCGCGTCGCGCGCGTCCGAGGGGATCGTCGGGCTCGTCGCGTCTTCGGGCGTGGCGGAGGCCGACGCGGAAGCAGACGCGGACGCGGAAGCGCTCGCCGCCGCGTCGTCCGTAGCGGGCGTCGTTCGCGCGGCGCCGGTCCACGCGCGCACCGCGAGGAAGGCGCCCACGGCGAGCAGCCCGCCTGCCACGGCGAAGGGCCACCGCGCCGTGCGCGCGGGCTGCGGTGGAGGCAGCGTGGGCGCGCTCCGTGAGCCCGCGGCGTCCCGCGCCTCGACCGGGATCGGGGCCGCAGGGATCGGAGCGGCGGGGATCGGGGCCGCGGGGATCGGCGCTGCCGGGATCGGCGCCGCGACCGGGGGAGGATCGGTCCGCGTCACGATCACCGAGGGCTCGGGTGTCGCCGCCAGGGGAACCGCCCGCATGGGGAGCGTCTTCGTCGGCACTCCCTCGATGGTCAGCGGTGCGGTGACGTTCGCCTCGAGCCCCGAGGGTGACGCGGCGACCAGCGCCGACCCAACCCTCGGAGAGGGCTGCGTGGCCGCGGGCGGCTCGAGCTCCTCAGCGGTCTCGATGGTCGGGCCCGCGGCAGGCGGGGGCGGGGTACCGTAGCGCGCCGTGGAGGGCGGGATCGGGGCGGGCTCCGGCGCGGGGTCGCGGTCGCGCCTTCGCCGTGGCAGGCGGCGCTTCTTCGCCGCAGGACGGATCTTTCCTTCGCTGAGCGTCACCGACGAGGGCATGGGGGCGGGCGGGGCGGCGAAGGCGATCGAGCTCGGGAGCGGCGCCGCCTCCCGCACGCCCAGGCGCTCCGCCCGCTGCTGCTCGGCCTCCGCGCGATCGACGTCCCCGCGGAGCAGGGCGAGGTGGGAGAGTACGTACGAGGCGAACCCCAGCTCGGGCGCCTGCCGCTTCGCTCGGATGGCGATCGACTCGAGCTCCGCGGCGCGCTGCTCGTCGCCGCGAAGGGTGAGCCAGCCGAGGTAGAGCTCGTACTCGGCCATGCCCGGGTCCAGCTGGTGGGCGCGCCAGAACTCGGCCTTCGCCGCCGTCGCGTCGCCGCTCTCGAGGTGCGCCTTGCCGAGGTGAAACGAGCGCTCGGCGACGATCTTCGCCGATGCCGAGGCCGCCGGCTCGGAGGTGGCGCGCTCGGCGTCCTCGGAGAGCAGCCAGCGCAGGGTGCCGTGCCCCTTCGGCGCCACCGCCCCGATGGCGCTCCGCTTCGCAGCGCGCGTGAGGCGCTCGGAGCGCGCCGCGAGGGGCACCACGAGGCGAGGCGGGGGCGGATGGCTGCGCTGCGAAGGCGGACCGCCGGGCCACGTGAGGCTGCCCGCCGCGGCGAGCGCCGCGACGAAAGGGAGCCCGTCGTGCGGGCCTCGGTTGCCCTTCACCATCTCCGCGAGCATCTTCGAGCCGCCCTCGCGGATCACCGCGCCGAGCGCCTCGTTCTCCTCCACCCGCGTGCGGAAGAGCGCGCGCATGGCCTCCACGGGCTCGAGCAGCACCGGCGGCGCCGCGCGCACGAGGGGCTGCACGAAGGCGGCGAGGCGGAGCCGTGGGAGCTTGCGGAAGGCCGAGAGCACGAGCGGCTCGATCGAGGTCGGGAACCGCGCCCGGAGCTCGGGGTTGCGGGTGGTCGGGACCACCGCGAAGGTGGGCGTCTCCCAGGTGAGCGCCTCGACCAGCGTGGCGCGCAGGTCCGCGAGCAGGGCGAGACCGAGCTCTTTCCGCGTGAGGAAACCCCGGGCGATCGCCGCGTCACCGAGCCGCCGCGTCGCGCCCCGGGCCTCGTGCTCGGCGAGGTCGGCCAGCAGGGCGTCGAGCTGCTCGCGGGTGAGCTTCCCCTCGAGCACGAGCAGCTCGCCCAGCGACGCCGTCGTGCCGGGCGACTCCGGGTGCACGAGGCCCCCTTCTTCGAAGTGAAGCCAGCGCTCGCGGCCGTCGGCGGCCACCATCACGGCGCACGTCTCCCCTGCAGACTGGATCGCGAAGAGCTCTGCGAGGAGGAGGTCGGCCTGGACGGCTTCGGTCACGGGGCACCAGTGTGCAGAACTCCGTCGGAAATGGGCAACTTGCTTTCGCGCGCGCTGCGCCGAGGGCCTGCCGGCGGCCGCTCGGTCAGGCGGCGTGAGCCGCCGAGTGCCCTGCGTGCGCGGGCGCGTACGCGCCCGCGCACGCGATCATCGGGCGCACCCGCACGCGACGGGGAGATCGAGCGGCCGCGCGGTCCGGCCGGCTCCCGAGCCACGGACAGCGTTCATGCGCCTCGAGGTCGCGCCCGAAGGTGCGCGTCGAGCCGGGGTTCGATGCGGGGCTCCTGCGCGAGGTCGTGAGGGAGACGTGCTCGGTCCTGTTCGTTTACCTGAGACGTCGGGCGAGTGATTCGAGTTTTCCCCGTGTGACCTGACCAACCAGTCCGTTTCACCGCGGTAACCGGATCTCATCCAGGCGCGTTGTAGGCCCTCGCGCGCGGGGACCTTGTCCCGAGCTCCCACGGGCGAGGGTGACCGCAGGCTGGGTCTCGCGCGCTTCGGGCTCGCCTCGGGCGGCCTACCGTGGCGGCGCGAGGAGGGCGCACATCATCCGCACGAGCAGCGCTCGCAGGTGCTCGTTGTCGTGCTCGCGACTCCCGAACACCATCCCGATCTGGACGCCCTTCAGCGCGTAGAGCGCGACGAACGTCGCGAGCTCGAGCCCCTCCGCGTCGACGTCGTCGCCGTACTCGGCGAGCTTCGCGCGGAGCGCGGCGAGCACGCGCACGTCGTTATCGAGCGTGAACCGGAGGTGCTTGAGCGACACGGCGGCCAGCACGAGCTGCCGGAGGAAGGGGGCGTTGCGCGCGTTCAGCTCGAACACGAGGTCCACGAGGCCGGCGATCGCCTGGTCGAGCGGCGTGGTCGCGGCGCAGGTCGCCTCGATGCGCGCCACGAGCGCGTCCACGGTGCGGTTGAACTCGCGCTCGATGAGCGCGTGGAGCACGGCGTCCTTGCCGGGGAAGTACTGGTAGAGCGAGCCCACGCTGACGCCCGCTCGCTCGGCGATGTGGTTGGTCGTGAGGCGCTCGAGGCCGTGGCGAGAGACGATCTGCGCCGAGGCCTGGATGATTTCGTCGATGGTCCCGCGAGCGCGTGACTGGCGGGCGACCTTGCGAGGGGAGAATGGATCGAACGCCATAACGGTGGGACTCCTGGGCACGCTCAGCGACGTCTCCCCACCGTGAGCACTCGCCCGCGGGACCGCGAGTCACCCCAACGGGCGACGGTCGGGCGTGTCACCCGATTGGGGGACATCGCGCGGCCAGGACGGCTCACGATCGCCTGCAAATGTGAGCACTTCGTGGCCAGCGCCGGTTCGCGTCGGGAGCCCGGCGCGGCGTCTCGCGGGCCGAAACGCGAGTAGCCACGGGGCCGTGTCGGCCGCACCTTCCAGGACACGACGCGGCGATGTCTGCCCACGAGGGGGAGGCGCGCGACGCGTCGACTTGAAGCCCGGCTCCGCCGGGAGAGGAGTCCCATGATCCGTCGCATCCGTCGCATCCGTCGCTCGTTCATCTGCCTCGCGGCGCTCGCCTGTTCGCTCCTCGCCGTCTCCCCAGCGCTTGCCGCCCCGGGTGCCGACCTCTCCGTCGGCATCTCGGCCCCGGTGGGCGTGCACGTCGACGAGACGGGGCGCTACACCGTCACGGTCGCGAACTCAGGCAATCGCAACGCGTCCAACGTGTCGGTCGTCATCGATCTCCCGAAGACACACACGAGCCCCCAGGTGTTCGTGATGGGCCAGCTCGGCGCGCGAGACTCGCGATGCACGCTCTCCGGGACGGCGCTCACGTGCGCGCTCGGCACCGTGGGTCGCGGCGCGACGAAGTCGGTCTTCTTCGATATCGCGCTACCCTACAGCGCGGCGCCGATCGTGTTCGACGCCGACGTGACGACGAGCAGCTCCGACACGAACGCGGCCAACGACTCCGCGCAGCACACGGCGACGCCGCTCACCTACCCGGTCACGGTGGCGGCGCCCGCGACGGCGACGATTCGGCACTGCACGGGGCAGGGCCTCACCTCATTCCACGAGTGCGAGCGCTTCCCGAGCTCCATCTCGTCGCACACGACCACCTTCAACGCCGACACGACCCTCAGCGTCCCCGGCGAGCCCTCGGTGAGCGGCAGCTGGAGCCGCCCGGCGGCGGATCGCCTGACCTTCCAGTACGTCGATGGCGGGATGCCCGTCGCGACGTTCGAGGGCTACGGGGTGAGCGGACGCTGCTTCGAGGGGGTGACTACGTTCGGCGGCCCCTACATGGCCATGTACGAGGTCTGCTTCCCCTGACTCGCGTGACGCCAGTTCGCGCTCCGCGCCCACGCGCGGCGGCGAGCTCACTCGAGGCGATCGAGTGAGCATGGCCCTGGCTCGAGCCGCGCGGCCTCGTCCTGCGTGGGCAAGCCATCGTCCCGACGCACTGAGCGTGCGACCTGCGAGGACACTGGGTTTCGCGTGCTCGCTGGCGACCAGCACCCCGACCACGACTCGATCGCGTCGTTTCGCAAGCAACACCTCGAAGCGCTCGCCGGCATGTTTTTGCAGGTCTTGCGGCTCTGCCAGAAGGCAGGCCTGGTCAAGCTGGGGCACATCGCGATCGACGGCACGAAGCTCAAAGCGAACGCGTGCAAGTGGTTAAGAAGATGCCCTTCTTGCAGGCGCGCTTGGGGCCACCGTCGCGGGCGCCCGGCTGGATGGCGGCGCCCGTGGCGTCGGTCGACCGAGCACGTCTCGATGGCGTCGCGCGGCAAGGCGTGCACGATGGTCGCGCCGAGCGTGCTGCCGAGGCCCTCGAGGTTGCGGCACATGGTCGAGCGATCGAGGGACTCGCCCATCGCCGAGACGTGTCGCTCGAGGCGGTAGTTCGGGACCCCGAGCGCGAAATTCTGCACGGCGAGCCAGGCGAGCACCGAGGTGTGGAGCATGGCGCGCGGGAACAGCGGCTTCGGCGAGGGCGCGACCATCACCCTCGCCGCGCCGTGAACGGAGACTTCGTACTTCGCCACCTTCCAACACACTGCGAGAGGTTCCCTCTCGCTACGCAGTTCGCTGCGCGAACGGCAGTCGTGCTAGCCGTGCTAGCCTGTCCCGTAGGGGGCGCGGCGCCCTCGGCCACAAAGCTGGCCGATTCACCCCTCCGGCTCGTCCGCTCCCGCGGCCAACTACCACCACTGCGAGAATGAAGTCTCGCAGTAGTGCTAACGAGCCGACTTGTTGGCGTGATCGAGCGCCACGGCCTCGTGCGCGCGTGGCGCGGCTCCACGCGTTTACGCGAGAATTCTCGCGACGCGTGGTGCTCAATCAGAGAGCGCCCCGCTCAGCGCGGCGGGGCGGTCGGTGTGGTCTCGTCGCGGTCGTCGAACACGACGGTCCGCTCGGGCCACAGCAGCGCGCCGAGGCCGCCGGTGAACTCGGTCTTGCGCCCCGCGTGGCGCTCTGCGAAGCGCCGCCCGACGCTGTAGTCGACGCAGAACACGTCGCCCGACCACGCGAACGGGGGCACGTCGTCCCACACATCGACCTTGCCAGGCACGGGCGCTCCCCGCCGTCGCCAGTAGTGCCCCACGACCGTGGGGCGATCCACGGGCTCGCGCCACCATCGATCCCGACAGACGAAGCGCCATTTCCCGCCCACGAAGAAGTGCTCCCCCGGCGCGACGGGCACCTCCGCGCCGGAGGTGAGCAGCTTCACGGGGTTCCGGAGCTGCAGCGCGCTGTCCTCTTCGGCGACCGCGGCGAGGTGGCGATCGGGCTTCACGTGCTGGTCGCGGAGGCCGGCGAGCTCCGCCCGCTCCTTCGCAGCCGCGGCCGGGACGCCGCGAGCGGCCAGATCGGCGCGTGTGGCCTGCTCGGCTGCCTTCGAGAGGGCCGCGGGGTCGCCCTCCGCCGGCAGGCGCGCGACCGTGGCGGCCGAGTATCCCGCGTGGACCACGCGCACGTCGTCGCGCTCGAGCACGAGGGGGAGCCTCCTCAGCAGCTCGAGGACCTCGTCGCGGTCGGCCGGGGAGGCCGGGACCGAGTCGAACGGCACCTCGGCCCCCTCGATCTGCGCGTGGTCGGGGTGCCCGAAGAACCAGCCGTTGCCCTCCTTGCGGTCCCCGAGCAGGATGTTGAGCTCGTGGTTTCCCAGGGTCGCGAGCGCGCGCCCCTCCGCGATGAGCGCGGCGACGCGCCGCACCACAGCGACGCTGTCGGGCCCGCGATCGACCAGATCGCCGACGAACACGAGGGTGCGCGGCGTGGCGTCGGCCGCGAGGCGCTCGAGGAGGCGGTCGAGAGCCTCGATTTCGCCGTGCACGTCGCCCACGATCGCGAGGGGCCCAGGGGGCAGCGGCTGCACGAGCTGGGGCATCGGGCGAGCTTGGCACGTCCCGCGCGTTGGCGCACCCGGCGCGAGCCATCGTCGCGCGCCGGGCGCGGTCGTGGTAGGCCACGGGCATCATGGGTGCAATGAAGACAGGGCGAGAGCTGCTCGCCGAGAAGGGCCTCCTCAAGGACGTCGTGGCGCTGTCGGTCGCCGGCAAGGTCGTCGACCTCCACACGCCGATCGATGAGGGTGCAGAATACACGCGAATCCTCTCGACCGATCCGCAGGGGCTCGCCGTCATCCGGCACTCGACCGCGCACGTCATGGCCGACGCGGTGCAGCGCCTCTTCCCGGGCACGAAGGTCACCATCGGCCCGTCGATCGACGACGGCTTCTATTACGACTTCGCGAAGGCCGAGGGCACCTTCTCCGAGGAAGACCTCGCCAAGATCGAGAAGGCGATGCTCGAGATCGTCGGCAAGAAGTCGCCGTTCCGGCGCGTCCCCGTGAGCCGCGACGAGGCGCTCGCGCGGTTCCGCGGCATGGGCGAGTCGTTCAAGGTCGAGATCATCGAGCGCATCCCCGCGGGCGAGGAGATCTCCCTCTATTTCCACGGCGAGCCGGGGCACGAGTGGGTCGACGTGTGCGAGGGCCCGCACGTCCCCAACACCGGGTACCTGAAGGCCATCAAGCTCACCAGCGTCGCGGGCGCTTACTGGCGGGGCGACGAGAAGAACCCGATGCTCCAGCGCATCTACGGCACCGCCTTCCCCTCGAAGGAGGCGCTGGAGGAGCACCTGCGGCTGCTCGAGGAGGCGAAGCAGCGCGACCACCGCAAGCTCGGAAAAGAGCTCGATCTCTTCCTCTTCGACCCGGTCGCGCCCGCGATGCCCTTCTTCTTGCCGAAGGGGGCGTACGTGTACAACTCCCTCGTCAGCTTCGTGCGCAACCTCTACGAGGGCGAGGGCTACGAGGAGGTCATCACGCCGCAGGCGTTCGACCCGCGCCTCTTCCGCACGAGCGGCCACCTCGGCAACTACAACGAGAACATGTACCGCCTGTGGACCGAGGACGAGGTCGACGGCGTCGCGCAGGCCCACGCGAGCGATCCGGCCAAGGCGGCGGCGCTGGGCGAGGTCTTGCGCGCGGAGAGCTTCGCGCTCAAGCCGATGAACTGCCCGAGTCACTGCATCATCTTCGGGTCGCGCAAGCGCTCCTACCGCGAGCTCCCGTGGCGCGTGGCCGACTTCGGGCGTCTCCACCGCTACGAGCGCGGTGGCGTCGTGCACGGCCTCTCCCGCGTGCGCTCGTTCTGCCAGGACGACGCCCACATCTTCTGCACGAGGGCGCAGGTCCCGGCCGAGATCGAGAAGTTCATCGGCTTCTTGAACCTCGTCTACAAGGCCTTCGGCTTCGAGCGCATCGACATCAAGCTGGCGACCCGGCCGGACAAGCGCATCGGCACCGAGGCCGACTGGGACGAGGCCGAGGCCGCGCTCGAGCAGGGGCTCAAGAACGCCGGACTGCCTTTCGAGATCACCCCGGGCGAGGGCGCCTTCTACGGACCGAAGGTGGAGTTTCACATCCACGACGCGCTGAAGCGGAGCTGGCAGCTCGGCACCATCCAGTACGATCCGAACCTGCCCGAGCGCTTCGACCTCGGCTACGTCGGGGAAGACGGCAAGGAGCACCGGCCGATCATGCTCCACCGCGCGATCTTGGGCTCGCTCGAGCGCTTCTTCAGCGTGTACCTCGAGCACTCGGGCGGGAATTTCCCTGCGTGGATCGCGCCGAGGCAGGCCGTCGTGCTCACCGTGAGCGAGAAGGTCGACGCCTACGCCACGGACGTGGCGCGGCGCCTCCGCGAGCGAGGCCTGCGGGTCGATCTCGACGTGAGCGCGGACAAGCTCGGGGCGAAGATCCGCAACGCGCGCCTCGCGCGGTTCCCCTACATGCTCGTGGTCGGCGCGAAAGAGGCCGAGACGGGCGCGGTGGGAGTCCGCTCTCGCGACAAGGGTGAGCTCGGCGCGATGCCGGTCGACACCTTCGCCGAGCTGCTCCTCGCCGAGGGGCGGCCTCCAAGCGCTCGCGTGTGATGCGGTCCCCGCGGTCGCACGGCCGTCGCTCCGGGGCGCGCGTCGCGGCCGCCCTCGTGGTCGCGCTCGTCCCGGTCGCCGCGCCCCGCGTGGCGGCCGCGGTGGAGCCGGTCCCCGCGCCCCCGCGGGCCGCCGGGGCGCTGGAGGACGAGGCGGAGGTGCTGCCCGGGTTGCGCGCGCCCACGGTGTTCTTCGGGGGGCGCACCACCATGACCGACGTGCAGTCCCGCGGCGAGGGCGCCACGAGCTTCGGGGCGCTCTTCGTGACGAGCGCTTCGTTCCACGGGAGCCAGGGCCGCTTCGGCTCGCTCCGCGGCTCGTTCATCGGCGCGATCGGATCGGGCACGGCGACCGTCGAGGGGTGGCTCCGCGGCGCGCTCACTCTCGGCGCGCGCTACCAGCTGAACGCCGACCAGTCGGCCTTCCTCCGGTTCGGCTTCGGCGGCGAGGCGCAGGGCAACGGAAACTACTATTTTTCTCGCCTCGAGCTGCCCATCGTCGAGGCCGGGTGGCAGCTCGGCACGGCCGAGCGCTTCGTGGAGGGGGGCCTGCGGGCGTCGCCGCTCCTCGCGGGCAGCTACCACGTCGAGGGTCCGCTCCCGCGCACGCTGAGCGGCGCGGGCCAATACGGCGCATACTTCTCGGCGCGCACCATGGCACTGCGGAGCGAGTTCTCGGTCACCTACATCGACAAGCGCGGCGACGCGTTCGATCGCCCCGTGCAGGTCGCGCGCGCGCTCGTCTGCGGCTTCGGGGTGGCGCAGGTGCTGGTCGTCTGCCTCGACGGCCAAGCGCTCCGCGTGCCGAACGGGGGCGCGGTCACTGCGGACCTGTCCGGCTCCCGTGTATTCTACACCGGGCTCACCGTCGGAGTAGGTCAGACCTTTCGGCCGGTGGACGAGTGAGCGCCGCGCGTCCCGCCGCGTGGTCTCTCTCTCTGGCTGGCGTCGCCGCGGCGGTGTTGGCGTCGTGGTCCGCGTCCGCGGGAGAGCCGCTGCCTCTCGCGACCTCGCCGAGCGCCGGGCCGGCGTCGACGGGGCTCCCGCCCTTGCCGGCGCCTTCCGCCCCCGCGCCCACCGCATCCTCGGCGCCGAGGGCCGAGGTCGCGTCGCCACCGCAGCCGCGGGTGCGCCCTGTTCCGCCGTCCAGTCCGTGCGCATGCGACACCGACTGCTCGCCGTGCGAGGACAAGCCGCGCACGCCGGGGAGCTTCGTCATCGGAGTCCGAGTGCAGTCGACCCAGACCGACGCGCCGGCCCTCGCCGGCGGTCCCGGCGACGCCGTGGGCGTGTCGTTCGCGGGGCGCTTCGAGTCGCACAACGACGAGAGCGGCCTGCTCGCGAGCCGCGGCGACCTTGGCTTCGGCCTCGGGGGAGGCACCGGCGGCGTCGAGGGCCTCTTCGGCGGCGCGGTGCTGGTGGGCGTGCGCCTCCCCATCGCCCGGCGGCACGCTCCGTTCCTGCGCGTCGGCTTCGCGGGAGAGTACCAAGGCAACGCGCGCTATCTCTGGTCGCGCTTCGACCTGCCGCTCGGCGAGACCGGCTACCAGTACGTGCACGGCGACTCCCTCATCGAGGCCGGCGCGCGCCTCTCCCCGGTGCTCACGGGGCGCTTTCGCGCGGAGTCGGCGACGCGGGTCCTCTCGTCGGCGTTCTCGTTCGGCGGCTTCGTCACCGCGCGCACCGGCGGGGGGCGGGTCGACCTGCTTTACACGCGGGTCCAAGCGAACGACGGGCTCGGCGGCCCCGTCGATGTTTTTCAGGGCCTCGCGTGCTGGCTCCCCTTCAACGTGTTCGCCCTGTGTCTCGACGGTCAGCTCGTCACCAGCACCCTCGCCGCCCCAACGGGCCCGCTGGGCGGGGCGTACGTCGGCGGCTTGCTCGGGCTCGGCACCGCCGGCGCGCGCGACAGGTGAGCGCGCCCGAGGGCGCCGCCGGTGCGGGAGGTGGTTCTTCGCGCCAGGCGCGGCCGCCCGCGCCGGGCCGATTTCTCCGATGTCCATTGACGCGGGCCCGAAAAACTCGGAAAACCGTGCGCACGCGGCACAGTCGCGATTTTTTCCCCTTTTCGGAGGTCAAGTACGCCACATGGCCATGGGTCGTCCCCGCTTCGATCCGCGTCAACAGCAGCGCGGCTTTCAGATTCGAGTCAACCACCGCATCCGCGTCCCCGAGGTCCGCGTCATCGGCCCGGAGGGCGAGATGCTCGGCGTGCTGCCCACGCACGAGGCGCTGAAGCGCGCGCAGGAGGCAAACCTCGATCTGGTCGAGGTGAACCCCAAGGCCGAGCCGCCGGTGTGCAAGATCCTCGACTTCGGGAAGTACAAGTACGAGGAAAAGAAGAAGACCGCCGAGGCGAAGCGCAAGCAGACCGTGGTCGAGGTGAAGGAGGTCAAGCTCCGCCCCAAGACCGACGATCACGACATCGCCTTCAAGATCAAGGCGGCGCGTCGCTTCCTCGAGGCCGGTCACAAGGTGAAGTTCACGGTTCGCTTCCGCGGCCGCGAGATCACCCACCCCGAGAAGGCGCAAGAGCAGCTCACGCTCGTCATCCACGGCACCGAAGACCTGGCGAACGTCGAGACTCGCGCCATGATGGAAGCGCGCACCATGACCGTCATGGTGGCCCCCAAGCCCGCCATCATGCAGCGGGTCGCTCAGCTGAAGGCGCAGCGCGAGAAGGATCGCCAGCTCGCCGCGAAGGAAGGGCGCGAGCTCCCGTCCGAGCCGTCGCTGCCCGACATGGAAGACGATGACGACGACGACGACGACGACGACGACGACGACGAAGGTGGAGCGCCGGCCGGCGAGGCCTGAGCTCTCCCGTCGCCTGACGCTCGCGGGCGTCCTCGGTGCCTCGGCTTTGCTCGCGATCATCGCGGGCAGCCGGGGCGCTGACGTTTTGGGGGAGGAGCTGGGCGGCGAGCTCGGGCGGTGGGCCGCGCCGTCGCCCCGCCACACGGCCCTGCACCTCGGGTTGCCGCGCGTCGACGACGCGCACGAGCTCGCCCCGGGTGGGCCCGTCGCGGGCGCCCCAGGCGGCCCCGCGGCGCACGCGGCTGGCGGGGCCGCTGCCCCGGGCCCGGTGGGGATCCGAACCCGCGGGGTGCACGTGCCGGCGTCCGTGGTGCTGGCCTACGCGAGGCGCGGCGTGGTGCCGGCGGTCGACTCGCGCGAGGGCGTGCGGCTCCGCGGCGTGGGGACCGGCGCGGGCCTCTCGGACGGGGACCTGCTCGTGTCGGTGGGGAGCGCGCGTGTTCGATCCCTGCGCGAGGTGTCGGGCATCGTGACGAGCGCCATCCTCGCCGGGCGCACCGAGCTGTCAGGGATCGTGCGGCGCGGGGACGACGACATCGCCGTCAGCGTGGAGATCCCGACCGGCGCCGAGGCGCCCGCGAATTGACAGATCGGCCGGTTCCGCACATAACGCGGCCTTGATGCCGGAAGCCCAGCCCGACCGAAAAGTCCGAATCCTCGTCGCCAAGCCCGGTCTCGACGGCCACGATCGCGGCGCGAAGGTGGTGGCGCGCGCCCTCCGCGACGCCGGGTTCGAGGTGGTCTACACGGGCCTCCACCAGACGCCGGAGATGATCGCGAACGCCGCCGTTCAGGAAGACGTCGACGGCGTCGGGCTGTCGATCATGAGCGGCGCGCACAACACGCTCTTCCCCGCCGTGCTCGCCGCGCTGCGCGCGAAGGGCGCCGACGACGTCGTGCTCTTTGGCGGCGGCATCATCCCCGACGACGACGTCACGCGGCTGCGCGAGGCGGGCGTTCAGGGCGTGTTCACCCCGGGCACGCGCCTCGAGACGATCATCGGCTGGGTGCGCGACAACATCCGCGCGCGCTGAGTCGGCGGTCCATCACCTTCGAGCGAGCCGCGGATTTCGCCTGACGCGTCCTCGGGCCGGGGTCGCGCTCATGTGCGCTGCAAGTGCTCGAATTTACTCGCGTTCCCGCCGTCGAAAGAGGCGGCGCAGCGGGAGGGCCAGCGCGAAGAGCGCGAGCGCTGCGCGTGAGACCGGGCTCTTCCCTCGTGGACGCGAGCGCAGGCTCGCGTCGGCGTCGCAGTCCGAGCCGCCGCCCGAGCCGCTCGAGCACGAGTCGCTGGACGAGGAGGAGGAGTCGCTCGCGCAGGCGTCGCCCGCCGAGTCGTTGTCGCCGCCGACGGTGTCGCCGCTGCAGCCCGGGTCGCTCGAGTCGGAGGAGCCGGAGGAGCTGCTCGTGTCGGTGCCTCCGCCGCACGAGTCGTCGCTCGAGGAGCTGGTGTCGCTCGAGGAGCTCGTGTCGACCACGACCGCGCTCCCGGAGCAGCCCGAGCTCTCGTAGTAGACGGGCTCTTCCTGCGGCGAGTCGGGGGAGCGCGGTGCCGGCGTGGCCTTCCCCGGAGGCACGGGAGAGGGGCTCGTGGCGCCGGGCGGGGGCTGCGGCAGACACAGCGGGTCGAAGCGCTGGCTCTCGATCACGCCTGACCGCGCGGCCGCCTCCTGGTACCCCACGAGCGCCCCGAAGCCGCCCGCGGGGATGAGGCCGTACGCGCGAGTGACGCTCAGCGACTCGATGCGCTTTCCCGAGAGCGCGAGGGCGAGGTCGTCGTCGGAGGTGCCGCAGGTCGCGACGACCGGGTCGACGTCGCCGGGGGTGGCCGCGCACGGCGGCGTGGAGCCGCCCGGGATTCGACCGAGCGCTCCCGCTGGGCAGGCGACCCCGAACCGGAGCGGCGCGTTGCGAAGCCGCCCGAGGGCGTCGGCGCATGCGGTGGCCTCCGCAGGGGTGCGAGCGACGCGCTCGGCGAACGTCTGGACGAGGGGGCGAGGGCGCTCGCCGCTGGGGAGCGCGTCGCGCGGCCCAAAGAGGAGATCGTGGCTCGCGGCCTCGGTGAGGAAGCCGAAGCCCCGGTAGGCCGAGACGACCTGCTCCCGCGCCGCGAGGTAGTTCGAGCCGCGCTCGTCCCACACGAGCTCGCTCGGCGGGAGCGAGACGGGCGCGCCGATCTGCACCGGCGATGTCGCCACGACCCATGCGGTCACCGGGAGCGTGCCGCTCGTCGCGCGCGTGAGAAAGAGCGGGAGCGCCGGCGGGCCGTCGTCGGAGACGCGGAGCACGGGCGTGCTCGACGGGCGTGCGCCGGGCGCGAAGGTGATGGCCACGACCATCGAGCCGTCTCGAAAGGCGAGCGACGCGAACCCCTGCGGGAGGTGCAGGCCCCGGTCCGATGCGAACCGCGTGAGCTCGGCGCCGCTCGTGAGCACAACGGGGGCGCCTGGCTCGGGGGTGGCGCGCTCCGTGGGCACCTCGTCGCGGACGGTCTCGTGGTCGCCCTCGGCGCCGCACGCCGTCGTGGACGGGCCGGCCGTGGTGCCGATGGGTCGCAGGACGCGGACCCGAGTGGCCTCGTCGAGCGCCGCGAAGAGCGGATCCCCGGCCAGGTCGATCGACGCTCCGGGCCGGGCGGGGACGAGCCACGCGACGCGCTCGCCGGCGGGGAGCACCGCCATCTGCCAGCGGGTCGTGCGGGCGCCATCGCTCGCGACCGCGACGCGGACGGCCAAGGGCGCCACACCACGGGACGAGGTACCGAGGGTCCCGCTCGCGCGCGCGGCCGAGGGCGTGTGCGCGACGAGCACCGCGCCGACGGCGAGGAGGGAAGCGACGAGCGAGGAGGGGAGGGGAGCGCGTGCCACGCTTGAAGAGGAGCAACCTGCGTGCCGACGGTGCCCCGCCCGAACCTCGCGAAAATGCCGAGGGATCTGCGCGGTGTCGCGCTCGAGCGTCATCACGAGTTCACGGCGAGACCTCGCCTACGGCTCGGGCTCGCCGTCGACTTGGTTCACCCCTTGGGGCTCACGTCAGGTTCACGAGCACCGCCGGGGCCGTCCGCGGCCGCCTCGATGCCGTCCCGGACGCGCGCCACCCGCGCCACGTTCGAAGGATTACGCCGTTCTGGGGCGGCACGGCCCGCGCAAGGGCGCCGCCCGAAGGAGGTCTCACATGCAGAACGGGTCTGGAAATCGGTGGGCAGCGCTCGTGGGTTCGGCGGCGGTGTCGGGGGCGCGGCCGCTCACGGTCGGGCTGCTGGTGGTGGCGGCAGCGGCGTGCGGCGGGGTCGATCGGGCGGTCGACTTGCCGGCCGCGCAGGAGGGCGCGGACGCCGGCGTGGCGGTGTCGACCGTCGAGATCGTGCGTGGGGTGCCCGATCGGGGGCGCGATCCCGCCGTGGTGGCCCTCGACCTCGGGGGCGAGGGGCTCTGCTCCGGCACGCTCGTGTCGGCGAAGCTTGTGCTCACGGCGCGGCACTGCGTCGCGCGCACCTCGGAGCGCATCGCGTGCCCGCCGCAGGGCGTTCACGTGCTGGGCGCGCGCGATCCCGCCACGATCTCGGTGTTGGTGGGCGAGACCGTCGAGCGCGCGAGGGAGGCGGCGCGAGGGAGGCGCGTCGTCGCTCCGTCGGGCGCGACGCTCTGCGACGCCGACATCGCCTTCCTCGTGCTCGATCGTCCGGTGGCCGGGGTGAAGCCCGTGGGAGTGCGCGCCACCGGCGTCGCCGCGGGAGACTTTGTGCGCGCCGTTGGCTTCGGCCGTCGCCCCTCGGACGGCGCGCTAGGCCAGAAGCTCCTGCGGGATCACGTGCGCGTGCTCTCGGTGAGCCCGGCGGAGTTCCTCGTCGGCGAGGCGACCTGCCAAGGGGACTCTGGTGGGCCCGCGCTCGACGACGACACCGGCGAGGTCGTGGGCGTCGTGTCGCGAGGGGGGCCGCGCTGCGATGGATCGAACGTGCACAACGTGTACACGCGCACGGACGCGTACCAGTGGCTCTTCGAGGAGGCCCTCCGGGCCGCCGGGGAGCCCGACCCCAAGGCCGGGGGCGCCGCCGACGCAGGGACCGGCGAGCCCGCGAAGCCGGGCGGCAAGGCGAAGCCGCCGACCGACGTGGGGGGCGCTTGCGCCACGGCCGCGGACTGCGCCGCGGGGGTGTGCATCGCCCGCGGAACGGGCGGGTACTGCAGCCGGCCCTGCGGGACCGGGGATCGCTGCCCCAATGGCTACCACTGCACGAAGCTCATGGGCGGCTCCGTGTGCGTCGCGACCCGGTGACCTCCCACGGCGGAGTCGGAGGCGCTGGGCAGGGGGGGCAGCTCGCGCGAGCCGCCTGCGGCGCAGGATCACGCGTTCCACGTTGACCGAGGTCGGCAGGGGCCCCTATGAACCTGGGTCAAAGGAGCCCCCGCGACCCTCATGGATTTCACCTTTTCCGAGCACCACCAGCTTCTGCGGACCAGCGTGCGCGAGTTCGCGAAGGCCCACATCCAGCCCCACGCGCGCGCGTGGGACGAGGAAGAGCGCTTCCCGCGGGAGCTCGTCCCCAAGCTGGCGGAGCTCGGCCTCCTCGGCATTCGCATCCCGGAGGAGTACGGCGGCTCGGGGATGGACACGACCAGCTACGCGATCTGCGTCGAGGAACTCGCGCGCGTCGACGGCTCGTCCGCGCTGACGGTCGCGTCGCACAACGGCCTCGGCACCGGCCACATCCTGGCGTTCGGAAACGAGGCCCAGAAGCGAAAGTACCTCCCGAAGGCGGCGTCGGGAGAGTGGCTGGCGGCCTGGGCGCTCACCGAGCCCGGCTCGGGGAGCGACTCGGCGGGCATGCAGACCACGGCGCGCCGCGCCGACGACGGCTCGTGGGTCCTGAACGGGACCAAGATGTTCATCACGCAGGGCAGCGTGGGCGGCTTCTGCGTCGTGCTCGCGCACTCGAACCCCAACGTGTCCAAGCAGCGCGGCATCACCGCGTTCGTGGTCGAGCACGGCACTCCCGGCTTCTCCGCGTCGAAGCACCTCGAGAAGCTCGGGTGCAAGTCGAGCGACACGTGCGAGCTCACGCTGGAGGACGTGCGCGTGCCGGACGAGAACCGCGTGGGCGAGGTCGACCATGGCTTCATCGACACGATGCAGATCCTCGACCGTGGCCGCATCTCGATCGCCGCCATGGCGCTCGGGCTCGGCTACGGCGCGCTGGACATGGCCGTCACCTACGCGAAGGATCGCAAGCAGTTCGGGAAGTCGATCGCCGAGTTTCAGGCCATCCAGTGGATGCTCGCCGACATGAAGACCGAGCTCGACGCCGCCCACCTGCTCACGTACCGCGCGGCCTGGCTCTGCGATCTCGGCCAGCCCTACTCGCGCGAGGCGTCGATGGCGAAGCTCTTCGCCAGCGAAGCGGCGTCGCGAGCGTGCAACAAGGCCCTGCAGATCCACGGCGGCTACGGCTACACGCGTGAGTTCGCCGTCGAGCGGCACCTGCGCGACGCGAAGCTCTGCGAGATCGGCGAGGGCACGAGCGAGGTCCAGCGCCTCGTCATCGCGAAGCACATGCTCGCCCCCTGACGCGCAACTCGATCCCTACGCGAGGGTCGGCGAGGCTGGTCAGCGAGCTGACCACCGCGCAGGCTGAACGCGTGTCGCCCTCCGCGCCCGATGACGCTCGACGTCTCGGGCGCGCCTCGTTTTTGTCCCGCGGAGGCGCCGTCCAAGAGTTTGGCGCAGCCGCCGTCGCGCGCCGGGAGCTTGGCCCACCCCACGCACCATGGCGCACCATGGATAAGGTCCTCATGGCCCTGAACACGCGCGCCGTCGGCGCTCGCGCAGCGCCCCGTCGCACATGTCCTAGCTTGTGGGCAACAAAGCACCCGCGATTGTTGACACCCCGACCGCGAACTCCATAGGGTGGCCCTTGAAGTGGGATGAAGTGGCAAGAAGTACCAAGCTACGGCAGGCCGACCCCATCGGCGCCCGTAGCGGGGACTTCGGGGAGCTGAGGGCGGCGTGTTTCGCGGGCGGTACGAGCACACGATGGACGGGAAGGGACGGACGAGCCTGCCGGCTCGGTACCGTGACGTCCTCGCGTCCATCTCCGAGCGCCGCATCGTCCTCACGAGCGGCCTCGACCCGTGCCTCGTGGCCTACACGCCGCCGGAGTGGGCCGCGTTCGAGGAGCGCCTCGCGAAGCTGCCGCAGTTCGATCGCGCGGTGCAGAAGCTCCGCCGCATCTACGTCTCCGGCGCGGTCGAGTGCGACGTGGACGAGTCTGGGCGCATCCTCGTCCCGCCGACCCTGAGGGAGCACGCGGGGCTCGCCAAAGACGTCCTCTGGGCGGGGTCCGGCAAGTACGCGGAGCTGTGGGATCGGGCCACCTGGAAGACCCACTTCGAGACCACCGAGGACGAGCGAGAGGTCATCGCCTCGCGTCTCGCGGAGCTCGGCCTGTGACCGGCGCGCCCGTCAAGCAGCTGGCTCTGCCAGGCCTCGACGTGCCCGCGGACGGCGACGTCGCGAGCGGAGAGGTGGAGTGGGTCTGGACCGACGATCCCCTGGAGGACGCCTTGCCGCAAGAGTTCGAGCACACCACGGTCATGCTCCGCGAGGTGTGCGACGCGCTCGCGCCCGACAGCGGGGGCCTCTTCGTCGACGCCACGCTGGGCGGCGGCGGACACACGCGCGCGCTCCTCGAGCGGTCGCCCGACGTCCGCGTCATCGCGTTCGATCGCGACGACGTGGCGCTCGACGCTGCCCGGCGCAGCCTCGCCTCCTTCGGCGACCGCGTCACGCTCGTGAAGACCACGTTCGGCCGCGTGCGTGAAGCGCTCACCGAGCTCGGTGTCGGGCGCGTCCAGGGGCTGTGCGCGGATCTCGGCGTGAGCTCGCCCCAGCTCGACGAGGCGGCTCGCGGGATGAGCTTCCGCCGCGAGGGGCCGATCGACATGCGCATGGACCAGACCTCGGGCGCCACGGCGCTCGACGTCATCGCGGAGCTCTCCGACGAGGAGCTCGCGGACGTGATCTTCCGGTACGGCGACGAGCGCCGCTCGAGGCGCATCGCGCGGAGCGTGAAGCGCGCGCACGACGCGGGCGAGCTCGTGACGACGCTCGACCTGCGGCGCGCGATCGTCCGTGCCGTAGGCCCCGCCCGCGTCGGCGGCGTCGACCCCGCGACGCGCACCTTCCAGGCGCTTCGCATCAAGGTGAACGAGGAGCTGCGCGAGCTCGAGTCGTTGCTGGCCGCGCTCCCCGACGTGCTCGAGATCGGCGGCACGGCGGCGGTCCTGAGCTTCCACTCCCATGAGGATCGCCTCGTGAAGCGGGCGTTCATCGGCGGCCCGCTCTCGGCGCTCACGAAGCGGCCCTCGATGGCCGGCGACGAGGAGTGCCTGTCGAACCCGCGCTCGAGGAGCGCGAAGCTGCGCGCCGCGCGGCTCGTGCCCGACGAGGGCGCCCCCCCCGATCGGAGCCAACCATGACTCGGAGCGTGAAGCGCTCACGAACCTTCCTCGTCATGTGGACCCTCGCGGTCCTCGCGACGGCGAGCGCCTTCGTGGTGCACCTCGCGCTCCGCGGCCGCACGGTCGCGCTCGGCTACGAGATTGGCCGAAGCCGCGCGGAGCAGGCGCGCCTGCGCGAGGTGAAGCGCGTGCTCGAGCTCGAGTCCGCCAGCTACCAGACGCCCGAGCGCGTGGAGATGGTCTCGCGAACGCTCCTCGGCATGGAGCCCCCGACGCCCGATCGCGTGGTCATCCTCGCGCCCGTCACGCCGGACCGCGTCGACCGTCAGGAAGACCCGCGCGAGCGCCCGCCTGCGAGCGGGAAGACCGCGCAAGGGGACGGTCGGGACGGTCGGGACGGTCGGGACGGTCGGGACGGTCGGGACGGTCGGGACGGTCGGGACGGTCGGGACGGTCGGGAGAGCTCGCCGTGAAGAACCTGCCGCCGGAGCGCGCGCGGTGGATGCGCCTGCGGATGGGCATCCTCTCGGGGATCATGGCCGTCGGCGTCGGCGGGGTCGTCTCCAGCGCGTACCGCGTGCAAGTCGAGGACGGCCGGTCCTGGCGCGAGACCGCCGAGAACCAGCGCCAGCGGCGACTTCACGTCGAGCCGAAGCGGGGGAGCATCCACGATCGAAACGGCGCCGCGCTCGCGGTCAGCGTCGAGGTGCCGAGCGTCACCGTCGACGTCGTCGAGCTGCTCCGCGGCGTCGACAAGCCCGCGGCGCAGGCCGAGGTCATCCACGACGCCGCCGCGCGCATCGGCGCGGCGCTCAAACTCGACCCCGAAGAGGTCCGCCAGAAGCTCGTGTCGCGCCGCCGGTTCATCTGGCTGAAGCGGCGCATCCCCGGCGACGAGGCGGCGGCCGTGCGCGCGCTCGGCGATCCGAAGGCGCAGGCGCCGGGGCAGAAGCCGGTCAAGGGGCTCGCGATCGAGGGAGAGGGCAAACGCTATTACCCGGGTCGCGAGCTCTTGGGGTCGGTGCTCGGCTTCGTCGCCCCGGACGGCGAGGGCAAGGACGGCCTCGAGCTCGCGCTGAACGAGGAGCTCCGCGGGCACGTCGAGGAGGTGCACGGACTCCGCGATCGCGCCGGGCGCCTGATCTTCTCGGAGGGCGCGACGAACGAGCAGGCGCTCGCGGGGCACGACCTCCACCTCGCGGTCGACGAGGGCATCCAGCACGTGGTCGAGCGCGAGCTCGACGTGGCGCAGCGGACCTACGAGACCAAGGGCGCCATGCTCGTGGTCATGGACCCGATGACCGGGGAGATCCTCGCGCTCGCGTCCACGCCGGGCTTCAACCCCAACGACTACGGCGACTCGTCGGTCGAGGCGCGGCGCGATCGGGTCGTCACCGACCGCTTCGAGCCTGGCTCGGTCATGAAGGTGTTCACGCTCTCCACGGCCTTGGCCGCGGGCTCCCTGAAGCCTACAGAGCAGATCTATTGCGAGAAGGGCACGTTCAAGCTCGCGAACGTCACCATCCACGACACCCACGTGTCGGAGTGGCTCTCGCCGACGCAGATCCTCGCGAAGAGCTCCAACATCGGCACGCTCAAGATCGCGCTGAACCTCGGCGAGCCGGCGCTCTACGCCGGGTATCGGCGCTTCGGCTTCGGAGAGCCCACGGGCCTCCCGCTCCCGGGCGAGGCGGCCGGAGTGCTCCGCCCGCGCGGGCGCCCCTGGTACGACGTCGAGACCGCCAACGCGTCTTTCGGGCAGGGTGTGAGCGTGACCACCGTGCAGCTCGCGGTGGCGATGTCCGCCATCGCGAACGGCGGCAAGCTGATGGAGCCCATTTTGGTGCGCAAGATCACCGACGCGCGCGGCGGGATCGTGCGGGAGTGGCCCCCTCACGTGCGGAGAGAGGCCGTGCCACCGCACGTCGCGAAGATGATGTCGGAGATGCTCACCGCGGTCGTCGAAGAGGGCGGCACCGGCGTCGAGGCGGCGATGAAGGGTTACCGCGTGGCCGGCAAGACCTCGACCGCGCAGAAGGTCGACCCTGCCACGGGTCGCTACTCGGACGACAAGTACACCGCGTCGTTCGTCGGCTTCGTGCCCGCCGAGAAGCCGCGCCTGGTGGTCGCCGTCGTCCTCGACGAGCCGATGATCGGCCGCTACGGCGGCGACCTCGCGGGCCCCGTCTTCCGGCGCGTCGCCGAGTCGAGCTTGCGGTACCTCGGCGTGCCGCCCACCCACTCCGCCCCGCGCATCGGCGCGGTGTCGCGCACCGGAGATCCCGCCGACGTGACGCTCGCCGCGCTCCGCCCGAAGACCACCGCCGACCCGCCGTCGGAGTCGGCCACCATGGGGCCGCCGCCACCCAACACAGTGCGCGTCCCGGACGCGAGCGGCCTCGGCGCGCGCGACGCCGTGCGCGCGGTGGGGGCGGTTGGGCTCGTCCCCGAGATCGAGGGCACGGGGCGCCTCGTTCGGCAGAACCCCCAGCCCGGCGCGCCCGTCCCGAAGGGCAGCGCCGTGCGCCTCGTCTTCGAGCCAGGCTCATGACGCACGGGGGCATGCGCCTCGCCGACGTCGCGCGCGAGGTGCCGGGCGACGTGTCGGTGCCCGGCGGCGCGTCGGAGATCCTCGTGACCGGCGTGCACCACGACTCGCGCGCGGTCGGGCCCGGAGATCTCTTCGTCGCGCGGCGCGGGGCCTCGGCCGACGGCGCGGGGTTCGCGACCGACGCGGTCCGCCGCGGCGCGGTCGCCATCGTCGCTGCCCAAGGCGCGGCCCTGCCGCCGCTCGCCGTCCCCGTCGTGCGCGTCGACGATCCTCAGCGTGCGCTCGCCTACGCGGCCGCCGCCGTGTACGGCCACCCGTCGTTCGCGCTCGACGTGGTCGGCGTGACGGGGACCAACGGAAAGACCACCACGACGCACCTCGTGCGCGCCGCGCTCGACGGCGCGCTCGGGCGCCCGTCGTGCGGCACGCTGGGCACCGTGGGGCACGGGTTCGCAGGCGCGCTCGTCGAGGCGACGCACACGACCCCCGAGGCCGACGAGGTCGCGCGGGTCCTCGCGTGGATGCGCACGCGAGGCGCCTCCACGGTCGCGATGGAGGTCTCGTCGCACGCGCTCGCCCAGGGGCGCGTCGAGGCGGTGCGCTTCCGCGTCGCGGCCTTCACGAACCTCACCCAGGACCACCTCGATTTCCACGGCTCGTTCGCGGCGTACGGCGACGCGAAGGCGCGCCTCTTCACGGAGCTCGGCCCGGGCGCGGCCGTCGTCAACGTCGACGATCCCTTCGGCGCCGAGCTCGCGGAGCGCGTGACCTGTCCGCTGCTGCGCGTCCGCCGCACGCCCGGGGCCGACGCCGACGTGGCGCCAACCACGCTCGACCTCGGCCCGCAAGGCGTGCAGATGCGAGCGCGCACGCCGTTCGGCGAGGTGGAGGTGCGCTCGCGCCTGCTCGGGCTCCACAACGTGGAGAACCTCCTCGTCGCCCTCGCCATCGCGCTCGCGCTCGACGTCGACCCCGCCGACGCGGCGCGCGCGCTCGGCGAGGAGGGTGGCGCACCGGGGCGCCTCGAGCGGTGCGACGAGGACGCCGACGACGTGCGCGTCCTCGTCGACTATGCGCACACCCCCGACGCGCTCGCCCGCGCGCTCGACAGCCTCGCCCCGTTCCGCGTGGGCCGGGTGATCTGCGTCTTCGGCTGCGGCGGCGATCGTGACCCGACCAAGCGGGCGCCCATGGGGAGCGCCGCGGGGCGTGGCGCCGACCTCGCCGTCGTTACCTCGGACAACCCACGGGGCGAGGCGCCCGAAGCCATCGCCGAGGCGGTGGAGGTCGGCGTGCGCGCGGCCGGCCTCACGCGGATCGCGCTCAGCGAGCTCGCTGAAGCGCCTCGGGGCTACGTGGTGGTGCTCGATCGCCGCGAGGCCATCGCCGCGGCGGTGCACGCCGCACGGCCCGGAGATATCGTTCTTATCTGCGGGAAAGGACACGAAAATTACCAAATCGTGGGCGCCGTTCGGCACGACCTCGACGACCGCGTGGAGGCGCGGCGCGCGCTCGCCGCGAGGCGGGGGACCTGAGTGGCGACGCCCATCCCCAGCAACCGGGCGCGCTTCACCGCCGCCGAGGTGGCCCGCGTGACCGGCGGCGCGCTCCGAGGGCCGTCGGTCGTCGCGGAGGGGCTCACCACCGACTCGCGGATCGCGCGCGCGCGGCCCGGTGGGCTCTTCGTCCCCCTCGTGGGTGAGCGGCTCGACGGCCACGACTTCCTCGCGAGCGTCGACGGCCACGCGGCCGTGGTCGTGTGCGCGCGAGGACGGGGCGCGAGCGTCCGCGAGAGCGCGGTCGTCGAGGTCGACGACACCCTCGTCGCTTGGGCCGCGCTCGCCGAGGCCCACCTCGCCGCGTGGCGGGAGCAAGAGGGGCCCGCCCGGCGTACGGTGTGTGTGACCGGGAGCGCGGGCAAGACCACCACGAAGGAGCTCACGGCGGCGCTGCTCGCGTGCGTGGGCACAGTGCAGCGCACGCGCGGGAACCTGAACAACCGCGTCGGCATGCCGGCGACGGCGCTCACGGTGGAGGCGGAGCACCGCTTCGCCGTGCTCGAGCTCGGCATGAGCGTCCCCGGCGAGATCCGCGCGATGGCCGCGGCCGCCAGGCCCGACGTCGCCATCGTCACCAACGTGGGCGTCGCCCACTCCGAGGGCGTCGGCGGGCGCGCGGGCGTCGCACAGGAGAAGGGCGAGCTCGTGGCGCACCTCCGCCCGGGCGGCGTCGCGGTGCTGAACGCCGACTGCGACACGCTCGAGACCTTGCGGGCCCGCTCGACCGGAGCGCGGGTGGTCACCTTCGGCCGCGCCGCCAGCGCCGACTACCGCCTGCTCGAGCGCGCCGTGGAGCCGCGGGACGGATCCGTGCTCACGATCGCGCGGGCCAGCGACACGCCTCGCCTCCTGCGCGTGCGCTTCCCGCTGCTCGGCGAGCACGCTGCGATCGATCTCCTCGCCGCCCTCGCCGCCGCCGAGGCCGCGCTCGGCGCGCCCCTCGCCGCCGCCGACATCGAGGCCGCCGTCCCGCGCGCGGAGCTCCACGGCCGCGGCTCGCTCGTCGTGCTCGGCAACGGCGCCTGGGTCATCGACGACTCGTACAACGCCAACCCCGGCAGCATGGCGGCCGCGCTCGCCGCGCTCGCGGAGCAGGGGGCAGGCCGCCGCAAGATCGCCGTCCTCGGCGAGATGCGCGAGCTCGGTGCCCTCGCCGAGGGCGAGCACGACGCCTTGGCCGCGAGGGTTCTCGAGGCCGGGGTGGACTTCCTCGTCTCGTGCGGAGGCTTGATTTCCCGCACCGCAGCGATCGTGAGGGCCGCCGGCGTACCTACATTTGACTTCATTGACGCAGAAGAAGCCGCCACTTTCGTGACTTCTGTGGTCGTTTCGAGCGACATCGTGCTCGTGAAAGGGTCTCGCAGCATCGCCACTGAGCGCGTCGTCGCCGCGCTCGCACGCTCGTTCGGCGCGCCGGGCACCTCCCCGGAGCCCGCGTGATCTACGAGTACCTCTTCCCGCTTCGCACCCACGCGGACTGGCTCGGGTGGCTGAACGTGCTCCGGTACGTGCCGTTCCGGATCATCATGTCCACGCTCACGGCCATGCTGTTCTCGTTCTTCCTCGCGCCGTGGTTCATCCGCGAGCTGCAGAAGAAGCAGATAGGCCAGGTCGTGCGCGACGACGGCCCCGCGTCCCACAGGATCAAGCAGGGCACGCCCACGATGGGCGGCTCGCTCATCCTCCTCAGCGTGCTCGTGCCCACTATCCTCTGGTGCGATCTGCACAACCCGTTCGTGTGGGCCACGACCGCGGTGACCGCGGGCTACGGCGTCATCGGGTACCTAGACGACTACCTGAAGATCAAGATGAAGAACACGCGCGGCGTCCCCGGGCGGTTCAAGCTCCTCGGCCAGTTCCTCGTGGGCGGCGGCGTGCTCTCGTACGTGTTCTTGAAGCAGAGCGCCGTGCCGGCCGACTGGTGGGCCATTCGCGCGCGGCTGTCCGTGCCGTTCTTGGCGTTCGACAAGCACCCGATCACGCTCCCCATTTACGTCTACGTCGCGTTCGCGATCTTCGTGGTGGTCGCGTGGTCGAACGCCGTCAACCTCACCGACGGGCTCGATGGGCTCGCGATCGGCCCGGTCATCATCAACGGCGGCACCTACCTCCTGTGGGCGTACCTAGCGGGCGCGAGCCTGGGCATCGCGAACGTCTCGCAGCGCCTCGTCGTCGCCCGGTACCTCGACATTCCGGGGATCGCGAGCGCGGGTGAGCTCTCCATCTACTGCGGCGCCGTGGTCGGCGCGGGCATCGGCTTCCTTTGGTACAACACGTACCCGGCGCAGGTCTTCATGGGCGACGTCGGCTCGCTCGCGCTGGGCGGCGGCCTCGGCATGTGCGCGGTCTTCACGAAGAACGAGCTGCTGAGCATCGTGCTCGGCGGGGTGTTCTTCCTCGAGGCGGTCAGCGTCATCGTGCAGGTGGGGTCGTTCAAGCTCACGGGCAAGCGCGTGTTCCTCATGGCGCCCATCCACCACCACTACGAAAAGAAGGGGTGGGCCGAGCCCAAGATCATCGTTCGGTTCTGGATCATCAGCGTGCTCCTCGCGCTGGTGGCGCTCTCGAGCCTCAAGGTCAGGTAGCGACGTGATCGATCTGAAGAGCAAGCGGGTGACGGTGATCGGCCTCGGCGCGAGCGGCCTCGCGGCGGCGCGCCTCTGCCTCGCGCGCGGCGCGGTCGTGACCTTGGGCGACGCGCGCGCCGACGTCCCCGCGGCCGCGGAGCTCGCGGCGGCAGGGGCCGAGCTCGCCCTGGGCGACCACGCGCTCGCGCTCGCGGACGCCGAGCTCGTGGTCCTCTCGCCCGGCGTGCCGCCGTTCGCCGAGCTCGCGCTGGCCGAGGGCCGCGGCGCGGAGATCGTCTCCGAGGTCGAGCTCGCGACGCGCGCCCTCGTGCGCCCGGCGCCCATCGTCGCGGTCGGCGGGACCAACGGCAAGTCGACCGTCACCACGCTGCTCGGGGAGCTCCTCTCCGCCGGCGGGCGACGGGTCTTCATCGGAGGGAACCTCGGCGAGCCGCTCTCCGCGCACGCCGACGAGGAGCTCGACCTCATCGTCCTCGAGGTCTCGAGCTACCAGATGGAGCGCGTGCGCACCTTCGCGCCGCGCGCGGCGCTGCTGCTCAACCTCAGCCCCGATCACCTCGATCGGTATGCCGGCATGGCCGAATACGCCGCCGCGAAGGGCAACGCGTTCGCGCGGCAGACGCCCGCGGATCTGGCGGTCGTGCCGTTCGGCGACGAGGGCTGCCTCGCCCAGGCGCGCCGCGGCGGCGGGCGGGTCGTCACGTTCGGCGTGGAGCCTCAGGCCGATGTGGTCGTGGCGGCCGACCACATCCTCCACCGGGGCCTCGGCGCGCGCTTCTCGCTCGCGCAGCTCCGGCTACGCGGCGCGCACAACGCGCTGAACGTCGCGGCCGCGCTCGCGGTCGCGATCGACCTCGGCGTCGACGCGGCGTTCGTCGCCTCCGTCCTCTCCACCTTCGAGGGGCTCGCGCACCGGATGGCGTACGTCGCAGAAGTCGGGGGCGTGCGCTTTTACGACGACTCGAAGGGCACCAACGTAGGCGCCTCCGTCACCGCGCTGCTCGGCCTCGCCGAACCGAAGGCGGTGATCATTCTGGGAGGCCGCGACAAGGGTGGCACCTACGCGCCGCTCGTCGACGCGCTGCGCGCCCGCGCCAGGGCCGCTGTGCTCGTCGGCGAGGCCGCGCCGCTGCTCGCCGACGCCATCGGCGACGCGGTCCCCACCGCGCGGGCCGCGACCATGGCGGAGGCCGTCGATCAGGCCGCGACCTTCGCGCGCCCGGGCGACGCCGTGCTGCTCTCGCCCGCCTGCTCGAGCTTCGACATGTTCCGCGACTACAAGGAACGAGGCGACGTGTTCGTCGCCGCCGTCCACGCGCGAAGCGGCGAGAGCGCCGAGGCGCCGCATGAACCGGCAGCGAGCCCCGGAGGGGCGAACGAAGGTCGATGGCGAGGCCGAGTCGAAGGCGAGGGGTCGCCATGAACTTCCGCAACGTCCGCAGGGCGCCGGCGCTGGCCGTGGACAAGCTGGCCGTGCCGCTCGACGCCCGCCCGAACCAAGAGGCCTCGCAGCGCCCGGTGGACCTCGTGCTCGCCGCCACCGTCGTCGCCCTGCTCGGCTTCGGGGTGGTGATGGTCTACAGCGCCTCGACCGTGCAGGGCACGACCCAGCACCACGACGCGCAGTTCTTCCTGAAGCGCCAGGGGGCCTTCGCGATCGCGGCCCTCGCCGTGTTCTTCCTCACGAGCCTCATCGACTACCACCGCATCTACAAGCTCACCTACCCCGTGCTCGGGAGCGTCGGAATGCTCCTCGTCGCGTGCGTGGCCGGCTTCGGTCACCGCGGCGGAGGCGCCACCCGCTGGATTTCGGTGGGCCCCGTGCACATCCAGCCGGCCGAGCTCGCCAAGCTCGCGCTCGTCTCCTGGCTCGCCTACTCGCTCGCGAAGAAGGCCGAGAAGGTAAAGACCTTCACCGTCGGTTTCCTCCCGCACCTCCTGGTCGCGGGCGTCTTCGTGCTGCTCTGCATGAAGCAGCCCGACTTCGGCTCGGCGGTCGTGCTCTTGCTGCTCACGTTCACCATGCTGTTCGTGGCGGGAGCAAAGGTCGGATATATTCTCGGCGCGACCATCCTCGGCGGCGCGTTCGCGGTCGTGTCGATCGTCTCGCGCGAGTACCGCTACGCCCGCTACCTGGCCTGGCTGAACATGGATCAGCACCGCCAGGACCTCGCCTACCAGCCGTTCCAGTCGGTCATGTCGTTCGGCTCCGGGGGCACGTTCGGCCTCGGCATCGGGCGCGGCCTCCAGACCCTCTACCTGCCCGAGGCGCACAACGACTTCATCGCGGCCATCATCGGCGAGGAGCTCGGGTTCGTGGGCGTCATGGCGCTCTGCGCCGTGTTCTTCACCCTGGTCGCCCGCGGGGTCCGGGCGGCGCTGCGGGCGCCCGATGACTACGGCAGCTACCTCGCGTTCGGGATCTCGGCGATGTTCGGCATCCAAGCGATCTTGAACCTGTCGGTGGCGCTCTCGATCCTCCCCACGAAGGGCCTCACGCTCCCCTTCATCAGCTACGGCGGCTCCTCGCTGCTCATGAACGCGCTGGCCGCGGGCATCCTTCTCAACGTCTCCCGACAGGGACAGGCGGTCGCTCACTACGAGACACCCCTCCCGCCCGAGGTGACCTCGAACGACGAGCGCACGGCGACGACCGACGAGGTCGCCGACGCGGAGTCGCCGGCTCCGCTCGGGCTCGTGGTCGAGAGCGCGGAGGCCGAGTGAGCCGCGAGACCATCTTCGTCTGCGCGGGCGGCACCGGCGGCCACGTCTTCCCTGGGCTCGCGGTCGCTGACGCGCTCGGGCGGCTCGCCGAGGTCGACTGTCGGTTCCTGGGCACCGCGCGCGGCATGGAGACGCGCGTCGTGCCAGCGCGCGGCTACCCGCTCGAGCTGCTGACGGTCACCGCCATGAAGGGGGGAGGGATCCGCCGCGCCGCGAAGGGCGCGCTCTCCGTCGTGGGCTCCATGCGCTCCGTGACGGCGCTCTTCCGCCGCTACTCTCCGAAGCTCGTCGTGTCGGTGGGCGGATACAGCGCCGGCCCCGCCGCGCTCGCGGCCCTCGCGGCGCGCGTGCCGCTCGCGATCGTCGAGCCGAACGCCGTGCCGGGCTTCACCCACCGCGTGCTGGGGCCCTTCGCGCGCCGCGCGTACCTCGCGTGGGACGAGGTGGCGGAGCGCTTCCCGAAGGGGCGAGCGCGGGTGCTGGGCGTGCCCCTCGGGCGCGCGTTCGCGCGCGTCCCGTACCAGACTCGCGGCCGTCGCCGCGTCCTCGTGCTCGGGGGAAGCCTCGGCGCGCAGGCCCTGAACGAGCGCATGCCGCTCGCGCTCGGCCGGGTGAGCCGCGACCTCGGCGGCGTGGAGGTCGTCCACCAGACCGGCGTGGGACGGGAGGCCGAGGTGCGCGGCCTCTACGACCGGGCGGGAGTCGCCGAGGCTCGGTGCGTGCCGTTCCTCGACGACGTCGCGGGCGAGCTCGCCGCCGCGGACCTCGTCGTCGCCCGCGCGGGCGCGGTCAGCGTCGCGGAGATCGCGTGCGTCGGTCGGGCGAGCTTGCTCGTCCCGTTCCCCTACGCAGCGGACGATCACCAGCTGAAGAACGCCACTCTCTTCCAGCGGCGAGGCGCCTGCCGGCTCGTCGAGCAAGAGCGCGCGACCGTCGATCGCATCGCGAGCGACGTCCGCCTCGTGCTCTCGGACGACGGGCTCCGCGAGCGCATGGCGCGCGCCGCGGCCAGCGCGGGCCGGCCCGACGCCGCCCTCGAGATCGCTTGCGACCTCGTGGAGCTCGGGGGCCTCAAGATGCGCAGCGTGGTCGGCGACGATCTTGGGGGCTCGCGCGGCCGCCGCACGGAGGTTCACTGATGTTTCGCGGACGGGTTCGGCACGTACATTTCGTGGGCGTGGGCGGCATCGGCATGAGCGGGCTCGCGGAGATCCTCCGCACGATGGACTTCGAGGTGTCGGGGTCCGACATGAAGGGCAACGACGTCACGCGTCGCCTCGAGACGCTCGGCGTGAAGGTCGTCGTGGGCCACCGGGCGGAGAACGTCGCGGGCGCTGACGTGGTCGTGTACTCGTCCGCGATCGGCCGGGACAACCCCGAGATCGTGCGCGCGCGCGCGCGACATCCCCATCATTCCCCGCGGTGAGATGCTCGCGGAGCTGATGCGTGTAAAGTACACAGTCGCGATCGCCGGCTCCCACGGCAAGACCACGACGACGTCGCTGGTCGCCACGGTGCTCCGCGCCGCGGGCCTCGACCCGACCGTCGTCGTTGGCGGCAAGGTGAACGCGCTCGGATCGAACGCGAGGCTCGGCGCCGGCGACCTGTTCGTCGCCGAGGCCGACGAGTCCGACGGCTCGTTCCTGCGCCTGACGCCCACCATCGGCGTCGTGACCAACATCGACGCCGAGCACCTCGATCACTACGGCAGTCACGCCGGGGTGAAGGACGCGTTCGTCGAGTTCGCGAACCAGATCCCCTTCTACGGGTTGTGTGTGCTCTGCATGGATCACCCGCACGTGCAGGAGATCGTGCCGCGCATCAGCCGCCGCGTGATGACCTACGGCGTCTCGCATCAGGCCGACTTCCGCGCGAAGAACGAGCGCTACCTCGGCTTCTCGACGCAGTTCGAGGCCTACAAGCGGGGCGAGCCCCTCGGCCAGTTCACGGTGCGCATGCCTGGCGCGCACAACGTGCTGAACGCGCTCGCCGTCATCGCCGTCGCCGACGAGCTCGAGGTGCCGCTCGACGTCGTGAAAGAGGCCATCGCGGGCTTCCACGGCGTCCAGCGCCGCTTCACCCTGGTGGCACAGCCGACGATCGAGCGCGATGGCGCGCGCGGCGACGTGCTCGTCATCGACGACTACGGGCACCACCCCGCCGAGGTGGAGGTCACGCTCGACGCGGCCCAGCGCGGCTTCGAGCGTCGTGTGGTCGTCGCCTTCCAGCCCCATCGCTACTCGCGCACGCAGGCGCTCTTCGCGGAGTTCACGCGCGCGTTCAACAACGCCGACGTCCTCCTCGTGACCGAGGTCTATGCCGCCGGCGAGGCGCCGATCGCGGGGGCCACGGGCGCCGAGCTCGCCCGCGCCATCCGCTCGCACGGCCACCGCAACGTCCGCTACGTCGCCGACAAGACCGAGGTCGCCAACGCGCTGCACGAGATCGTGCGCCCAGGCGACATCGTCTTCGCGCTCGGCGCGGGCGACATCAACGCCCAGGTGCGCGAGCTCGCCAAGCGCCTCGAGGCGGAGGGCCGCGCGACGTGATCCGCCCCTCGAACAGGAGGATCGCCCTGGACGACGCGCCCAAGGAAGGCGACGCGTCGCGAGGGGGAGAGCCCGAGGCCGCCTCGCCGCGGCGAGGGAAGGCCGACGCGCCCGCGCCGCGCGCCGCTCGGTCCCGCGCCGCCTCGGGCTCGATGGCCCGACTCGTCGAGCTCGGCCGCGCGCTCCTCGGGCTCGTGCTCGTGGTGGGCATCGCCGGCGGCGTCGCGCACGCGGCGCGTCGCTACGTCAAGACCACCCCCCGCTTCGCCGTCACCGACATCGTGGTGGTCGGGGCGAGCCACCGGAGCGAGGACGACCTCATCGCGATCGCGGGCGTCGCGAAGGGCAAGAACGTGTTCTCGACGGACCTCGACGCCGCGCGCGCCCACCTGCTCGCCGACCCGTGGATCAAGGAGGCGCGGCTCGAGCGGCGCCTCCCCGGCACCGTGTCGATCGTCGTCGAAGAGCGTCGCGCCGCGGGCATCGTCGCCGCCGGGGACACCTACCTCGTGTCGGCCGACGGGGAGATCTGGAAGCGCCTCGAGCCCGGCGATCCGACCGATCTCCCCATCATCACGGGTCTCTCGCTCACGATGGTGACTCAAGATCGCAAAGGCGCGGAGGCCGTCGTGCGGCGTGCGCTGGAGCTCGGCCTCGAGTACGAGCGCTCGCCCCTCGCCAAGCGCTCGCCGCTCCAAGAGATCCACGTCGCCCCTACCGGCAGGACCGCGCTCGTGGTCGGCAAGTCCGCGCTCACGCTCGAGCTCGGGGCGCCGCCCTTCCGGCGCAAGCTCGAGCACGCGGCCCGCGTCATCGCCGATCTCGACCGCCGCGGCGCCAAGGCCGACGCCCTGCTGCTCGACGACGAGGCGCGCCTCGACCGCGTGGTCGTGCGGATGCGCTGAGCGTCGGCGCGCCCTTCGTAAGTACTCGCAATAGCTTGCGAAAAGGCGCGCGCTTCCGACGGTCCCGTAAACGTCGCCGAAAGTTTGGCCCGAGCCCCGGCCCCATGCGATTCCCAAGCGGGATGAGCACGCAAGCTTCGCAGGGAGAAATCGTCGTCGGTCTCGACATCGGCACGACCAAGGTCTGTGCAGTGGTGGGAGAGGTCGGCGAAGACGGCATCACGGTGCTGGGGGTCGCGCAGGTACCCTGCCGCGGGCTCCGGAAGGGGATCGTGTCGAACATCGACTGGACGGTCCGCTCGATCCGAGACGCCATAGAGGCCGCGCAGACCATGGCGGGCGTCGAGATCCGCACGGTGTATGCGGGGGTCGCGGGCAGCCATATCCGGTCGCAGCCCTCGGACGGCGTCGCGGCCATCGCGGGGGGTGAGGTCACGCGGGCCGACGTCGAGCGCGTGCTCGAGGGGGCGAGGGCGATCCCGGTCGACGCCGACCGGCAGATCCTCCACGTGCTGCCGCGCGAGTACACCGTCGACGTACAGGACGGCATCCGCGACCCGATCGGGATGAGCGGCGTTCGGCTCGGCGCGAAGGTGAACCTCGTGACCGCCGCGACGAGCTGCGTGCAGAACGTCATCCGCTGCGCGGAGCGCTGCGATCTGGTGGTCGCCGACGCGGTGCTCGAGTCGCTCGCGAGCGCCGAGGCGGTGCTCTCCGAGGACGAGAAGGAGATCGGCGCGGCCGTCATCGACATCGGTGGCGGGACGACCGACGTCATCCTCTACGTCGACGGCGGCATCGCGCACACGTTCGTCATCCCCGTGGGAGGCAACAACATCACGAGCGACATCGCGGCCGGGCTCCGCACGCCGATGGCCGAGGCCGACCGGCTGAAGCAGAAGCACGGCTGCGCGCTGGGGCGGATGATCGCCGAAGACGAGGAGATCGAGGTGCCCGGCGTGGGTGGGCACCAGCCGCGGCACACGGCGCGTCGCGTCCTCTCCGACATCGTCGAGCCCCGGGTCGAGGAGATGTTCGCCGTCATCCGAAAGCGGATCGAAGACACGGGGCTGCTCGAGCAGCTCTCGGCGGGCGCGGTGCTGACGGGTGGGGCCGTGCTCCTCGAGGGGATGCCAGAGTTCGCCGAGGAGATCCTGGGCATGCCCGTGCGGATTGGCTATCCGACCGGGGTGCGCGGGCTGACCCAGCTCGTGCAGGGGCCGCAGTACGCCACCGCGGTGGGCCTCGTGAAGTATGGCGCTCAGCAGATCATCGACGCGCATAACCGCGCGCCCGCGCCTCCTCACTCGCTCGCCCGACAGAAGGTGACGAAGCGCCCCGTGCAGATTACCGAGGAGGCGACTGACGAACAGCCCAAAGCGCAGGGGAGCAAGATCTGGGAGTGGCTGAAGGCCGCGTTCTGATTGGCACTCTGTCGCGCCGGAGGTGGTGCGACACAATCGCCAATGTAGGACAAATGTTCGACGAAGATTTGAGTCAGTTAGTGAATTAGTTGTAGAAACGAGTCCACCAGGGACGACGCCGCCGCATCGGGAAGAGGCGCCCGAGCGATAGTGGTGAGTCCGCGCAGGCCACGGCCTTGCGTACGTGCGAGTTGAGACCAAGGGCACGAGTGCTCTTCCGGGAGGCATGGTCATGAGTTTTTCAATCGAGTTCGCGGACGAGTCGCAGGAGTACCAGGCGCGCATCAAGGTGATCGGCTGCGGCGGCTCCGGCGGCAATGCGGTCAACACCATGATCAACTTCGGCCTGGAGGGCGTGGAGTTCATCGTGGTGAACACCGACGTCCAGGCGCTCAACGCGAACGCGGCGCCGACGAAGCTCACCATCGGCCAGAACATCACGAAGGGCCTCGGCGCCGGCGCCGATCCCGAGCGCGGCCGTAAGGCGGCCCTCGAGGACGTCCAGCGCATCAAGGAGCTCATCTCCGGCGCCGACATGGTGTTCGTGACGGCCGGCATGGGCGGCGGCACCGGCACCGGCGCAGCCCCCGTCATCGCGCAAATCGCCCGCGAAGAAGGCGCCCTCACCGTCGGCGTCGTGACCAAGCCGTTCCTGTTCGAGGGGCGCCAGCGCTCGCGCCGCGCGGAGCAGGGCCTCGCCGCCCTGGCCGAGCACGTCGACACGCTCATCACGATCCCGAACCAGAAGCTCCTCATGATGGGCGACGACGACCTCACCTTCATCGACGCCTGCCGCAAGGCGGACGAGGTGTTGTTCCAGGCCGTGAAGGGCATCAGCGACCTCATCACCCAGAGCGGCATCGTGAACGTCGACTTCGCGGACGTGAAGACCGTGATGAGCAACATGGGCCGGGCGCTCATGGGCACCGGCGTCGCGAAGGGCGCGAACCGCGCGCGCGTCGCCGCGGAGCTCGCCATCTCCTCTCCCCTGCTCGACGAGATCTCGGTCGACGGAGCCACGGGTGTCCTCATCAACATCGTCGGCGGCTCGGAGCTGAAGATGCGCGAAATCCAAGAGGCCGCCTCCCTCATCCAGGAGCAGGCGCACGAGGACGCGAACATCATCTTCGGCGCGAGCATCGACGAGAGCCTCGGCGAAAACCTCAAGGTCACGGTCATCGCGACCGGCTTCGACTCCGCCGAGCGCGAGCTCGCCGCCGAGTCGCAGTCGCACGCGCGGGTCACGTCGCAGGCGCCCCAGACCATCTCCTCGTTCCAGCCGCAGCGCTCGACCTCGTCGTTCGCGCCGAGCGCGCGTCAGTCGGACGTCATCCCGGCGCTGTCGACGCGCCGCCCGGCGCCCGCCCCGCGCGAAGCCGCCGCCGAGGGGCGCTACCCGTCGGCGCCGGAGCCCCGCTACCCGCCGGCCTCGCAGCCGCGCATGGCCGTTCGCGAGCGCCCGCCGAGCTCTCAGAGCTTCCCGGCCTTCGACAACGAGTGGGACGTGCCCGCGTTCCAGCGCAAGCAGCAGTAACGGTCTCCGCGAGCGCGCGCGACTCGCGACTCGCGACTCGCGCGCTCGTCGCGCTAGACGTGGACGACGGCGGTGCCGAGCGCCTCGGCTTCGCGGAGGACGGTGGACAGGCCCTCCTCCTCGGAGGCGAAGGCGAGCGCGTCGGCTGCGGCGATCCAAGCGAGGGCCTCGGCGTGGGGCGTCATGCCTACGAACCGCGATGGAACGCGCAGCTCCCTCGCGAGCCGCGAGAGCCGGCGCCGCTCCGGACCGTCGCCCACCACCACGAGGGAAGCGTCTTCCCCCGCCGACCGCCGCGTCGCCACGTGCGCGACCACGCGGTCGACGCGCTTCTTGGAGACGAGCCGCCCCACGCTCACATAGAGCGAGCCCCGCGGCGCGCGCCGCGCGGCGATGGCCTCTGGCGCGAGCGTAGGTAGCGAGAGCGTCGGGGGCGCTACGGTGGCGACCCGGGCGAGCGCGCCGCGGGCCTCGCGCGGGAGCGCCTCGGCGAGCCTGTCCAAGAGGCTCTGCGAGACGAAGCGCCACACCTCCGCACGCACCGCGAGGCGGGTCACGAGCGCGGCTCGGGCGGGACGCGGGAGTGAGCCGAGCAGCCGCACGTCGGCCCCGTGCGACACGATCTCGAGGGGCGCGCGGCACGCGCTCGCGATGGGCCACGCGGACGGCAGCGCCCAATGCGCGAAGACGCGGTCGAAGCCTCCGCGCGTCACCACCGTGCGCGCGTGGCGCATGAACGTCGAGAGCTCGACGACGCGCGGTGGGAACGCGCGAAGCCGCGCGGCCACCCCTGGCCAACCGAACGCGCCGCCGGCGCGCGGGGTCACCACCTCCACGTCGTGCCCCGCGTCCCGGAGCGCGCAGACCTCTGCGTGGACGAAATGCCCGCTCGGATCGCCCTGGTGGGCCGGGTAGCTCGTGGTGACGACGGCGACTCGCACTCCGCCGAACTAGTCGCAAGCCCACGTGGCTCCAAGAAAAAACGTGGCGTGCAGGCGTGCCGGGCGCCGCAGCTCATGGAAGGTCGGGTGGCGCGTCGGGTGGCTCGCCTTGCGCTTGCTCGAAGCGCATGATTGGTGATTAAGAGGTCGCATGACCGAGCCGACGAGCGACAAGAGCGTGAGGGTCGAAGGACGCGTCCTCTACATCACGGAGGACACCGCGCTCCTCGAGGCGCAGCTCCAGGGGCAAACGCTGTCGTACGATCCGGCCCGTCCGCTCGTCGAGAACATCTCCACCGACGAGCTCACGCCGGGGTGGGTCTGCTACTACTTCGACGAGACCCTCGGGAGGTACTGCCTCGTCGGGCTCCGCGGGGGAAAGGTGACGCGGGACGCCGTGAAGAACGGCGGGTTCTCGGTCATCGTGAGCGGACGCTCCAAGGGCTGCGGCTCGAGCCGCGAGACCGCGCCCTACAGCGAGCTCGTGTGCGGCGTGAAGATCGTGATCGCCCCGACGATCGAGAAGATCTACCGACAAAATGCCCAGAATATCGGGCTTCTCACGAGCACCGATCTTGGCCTCGTCCCCCGCATCGAGCGCGGCGAGGCGATCCCGATGAGCGAGTTCACCCGCGGGCTCGACGCCATCAGCGCGGGCATCGTGGAGCACGGCGGCCTCTTCGCGTACAACCGCGCGCGCCTCGCCGGCGACGTGTCGCCGCCCCCGGTGACGACCGCCCCGCGCCCACTCACATTGTGCGAGAAGATCCTCGCCGCGCACGCCATCCGCGACGCGAAGGCGGGCAGCCTCGGCGTGCCGTCGGTCGCCCCGGGCGACGCGTTCTTCGCGCGGGCCGACGTGCGCTTCAGCCACGAGTACGTCACCCCCATGGCCGAGTCTCTCTTCGTGAGCGAGCTCGGCGCCGACGCCCGCGTGACCGAGCCCGAGAGCGTGTTCGCGTTCCGTGACCACCTCACGTTCCTCGACCTCATCATGCCGAAGGCCCACCGCGAAATGGGCCTGCAGGAGCAGGCCGCGAAGCTCGCCACCGTGCAGGCGTCGTTCACCACGCGGCAGGGCGTTCGGCTCTACGGTGAGGTGCATCGCGACGGCAAGCTCGTTGGCTCCGAGGCCATCTGCCACAACAAGGTGATCGAGGAGCTCGCGCTTCCCGGCCAGCTCGTCATCGGCACCGACTCCCACACGTGCATGGCGGGCGCCCTCGGCTGCTTCGCGTTTGGGGTGGGCTCGACCGACATGGCGAACGCGTGGTTTACGAAGGACGTGCGCGTCACCGTGCCCGAGACCGCGCGATTCGTGCTCCGCGGGACGCTCCGTCCAGGCGTGTGCGCCAAAGACGTGATGCTCCACGTGCTCTCCCAGGAGTTCTTCACGTCGGGCGCGGGCATCGGGAAGGTGCTCGAGTTCACCGGCGACGGGGTCCGCGGGCTCTCGCTCGACGAGCGCGCGACGCTCACCAACATGGCCGTCGAGGCCGGCGGTTTCACGGGGATCATCGAGGCCGACGACGTCGTGGTCGACTACCTCGTGCGTCAGCGCGGCCTCGACGCCGACGACGTGCGCGCGCGCATCGTGCGCGCCGATGCGGGCGCCACGTACCTCGCGACGTTCGAGGTCGATCTCGGCGCCATCGAGCCCATGGTCGCCACACCCGGCGATCCCCGCAACGGCGTGCCCCTCGCCCAGCTCGACGCGCGGCATGGGGGGAAGGTGGCCGTGCAGATCGCCTACGGGGGCTCGTGCACGGGCGGCAAGAAGGCCGACATGGACATGTACGCCGAGGTGCTGGGCGCCGCAGCGGCGCGTGGCCTCACCGTCAAGGAGGGCGTGCACCTGTACCTCCAGTTCGGCTCCCAGGACATTCGCCGCTACGCCGAGGCGAAGGGCTACCTTGAGATCTTCGCCAAGGCCGGCGCCGAGCTCGTGGACCCCTCCTGCGGCGCGTGCATCAAAGCGGGCCCCGGCGTCAGCGACTCGCCGGACCAGGTGACGGTGAGCGCCATCAACCGGAACTTCCCAGGACGCAGCGGTCCGGGCAAGGTGTACCTCGCCAGCCCGCTGGTGGTCGCCGCCAGCGCGATTTTGGGCTACATCGGCTCTCCCGACGAGCTCGCTGGGCTCACCTAGCCTCTCACGCGACCGCGCAACCCGAGAAACGCCCCATGACCACCATCCAAGCGAACGCCTTCGTCGTCCTCGACTACGTCCTCAAAGACTCCGAAGGGGAGGTCGTCGACAGCAGCGACGATGAGGACGGCGAGCCCATCCGCTACGTCCACGGCTACGGCATGCTCGTGCCCGGCCTCGAGGTGCGTCTGAAGGGGCTCTCCAAGGGCGACCAGCGCGACATCCACGTGCCCGCGGCCGAGGCGTTCGGCGAGCACGACGAGGAGCTCGTCCTCGAGGTCGACCGGGCGGAGTTCCCGGACCCCAAGGCGGTGGCCGTCGGCGACGAGTTCATCGCCGAGGCGCCCGACGGTGACGAAGCGGTGATGCACGTGGTCGAGGTCCGAGACGACGTGGTCGTGGTCGACGCCAACCACCCGCTGGCCGGGACCGACCTCGTCTACTCGGTCACGGTCCGCGAGCTTCGACCGGCGACCGCCGAAGAGATCGAGGCCGCCGCGCGCGAGCTGGAGGAGGCCGAGGACGCCGCCCACGTGCACGGCCCCGACTGCGGCCACGATCCGTCGCTCGTGCAGCTCGGCAAGAAGCTCGACAACTGACCGCCCATCGCCGCCCGCGGGCGCCCTTGCAATTCGGCGCTGGGTTGACTACGGCCTAGAGCCAATCCCAGGCGCGACTCCACGAAGCCACCGGAAGAGAAGAGCAGCATGAGCAGCCACAAGACCATCAGCCCGAGCGCCCTCGACATCCGCGTGCGGGACCGCAACCTCAAGAGCGGCGCCCTCAGCGAGAAAGATCTCGAGCAGTTCCTCGCGGCGCTGCCCGACCTCGCGGACGCCTCGGAGCCCGTCACGCTCGCCCAGCCCGCGCTCGCGGGGGCCGACGCCGACGCCGACGACGACGACGACGAAGAGACGGACGCCTCCGACGAGCCGAGCTGAGGTCGCCCCCCGTGACCGAGGACAAGGACCCTGAGCTCCCGCTCATCGATCTCCCCACGTTCATCCTCTCGCTGAGCCACTCGGCGCTCATGCACCTGGGGCTGGCGCCCCACCCCGACGACGGGCGCGTGGAGCGCAACCTCCCGCTCGCCAAGCAAGACATCGACCTGCTCGGCCTCCTGGAGGAGAAGACCCGCGGCAACCTCACAGGAGACGAGGAGCGCCTCCTCTCGCAGGTGCTCTTCGACGTGCGCATGCGCTACGTCGAGCGCGTGAAGAAGTAACCGCGTCCGGCGGCGCGGCGCGCTGTCCGGCATTTCGTGCGGCTCGGGCGCGCGAAACGGGGTACTGTGCCCGCTGAGCCATGTCCGTGTCGTCGTCCGAGACCCCCGCGAGCGGGGAGGAGTCGTCGCGTGGCATGGTCGCCACCGAAGAGCTCCAGGACAACCGCGGTCCGGGCGCCGGGAGCGGCTTGCGTCGAGGGACGCCGGAGGGGGACGCGTCGCGGCGACCGCAGGTACCCGTGACTCGGCTGAATACGGAGCCGGCGAGCGCGTCAAACGCCAAGTTAGCCCGCATCAAGGAAGCCGAGGAAGACCGTGCGTTCATCGCGAGAGCCCAGCAAGGCGACAGAGAAGCGTTTCGACGCCTCGTCGAGCGCCACCAGCGCCGCGCCTTCGCGATCGCGCTGTCTCTCGTGCGCGACGAAGCCGACGCTCGCGAGCTCGTCCAGGACGCCTTCCTTCGGGTCTACAAGGGCCTCGGCACCTTCCAGGGCGGCTCGTCCTTCTTCACCTGGCTCTACCGCATCATCACCAACCTCTCGATCGACCTCATCCGTAAGCCGGGCCGCCAGCTCGTGGAGCTCGAGCCGGGCCGCGTCGACGCCGAAGAGGCCGCGGATGGCGCGTTTCCCTTGGTCGCCCACATCGACGGCGCCGATCCGGCCGAGGTCGTCCGGCGCCGTGAGATCGCCGTGCGGGTGCAGGCCGCGCTCGACGCGCTGCCGCCCTACCACCGCGGGGTCATCGTGATGCGCGAAATCGAGGGCCTCAGCTACGAGGAAATGGCGCAGGCCATGAACGTGTCCAAGGGCACGATCATGAGCCGCCTGTTTCACGCGAGGCAGAAGCTGCAGCGGGCGCTGGCCGACTGCTACGCCGAGCAGGTCGAGGGTGTCGAGCGCGCTCGAGGCGTTGAGGCTGAAGCACCCGAGACGGACGACGGAGACGGGGTGCCATCATGAGGCTCTCACGCGAAGACTACCTGCGGCTCTCGGCGCTCGCCGACGGCGAGCTCGACGACGAGGAGCACGAGGCCGCGCTCTCGCTCCTGGCGCAGTCTCCGGAGGCCCGCGCCTTCACCGAGTCCCTCGCGGTGCTCGGTCACGCCGTGCAGGCCGCCACCGCGCTCGAGCCGGCACCCTCGGTGGAGCTCGTCGACGCGATCATGGCGCAGCTCCCCCCCACCGAGGCCGTCGTCGACGATGTCCCCGCTGCGGCCGCGGGTCGAGCCGCGCCGGCAGCGCCTGCCGCCACGCAGGCGCCCGTTCACTCCCTCTCGGCAGCGCGGGCTCGCCGTGCGCGTGCCTCTCAGGTCGCGGCCGTGGTCGGCGCCCTCGCCTTGGCGGCCGCCAGCTTGTTTTATGCGCGCGCCCGCAGCGAGGCGCCCCACGTGGGCCCCGTCGCCTTGGCGACGCCGTCGGCGATCGAGCCTGTCGGCGCCGAGCAGGGCGTGGAGGTTCGAGCGATCGACTCGGACGAGACGAGCCAGGTGTCAGTGTTCTACTTGCCTGCGGGGGTCAACATGTCCTCGAGTGTCGTGGTCTGGATCGACGATAAGGGAGCCCCGTGATGCGCGTGTTGACCCGAAGGCACATGGTCTCTGCCGCGCTCTTCGGCGCCGCGGTCATTGGCGCGGGCGCGCTGGCGCGGGGCGCGCGGGCAGAGGCGACGCCGAAGGTGCGTGTCGAGGTGATGGTCATTCACGCCACCAAGGGGCCCGAGCCCGGCTCTTACGACCCGCGGATCGGCGATGTGTCGCGCCTGAAGGTGCCGCCGTTTAGCGCGTTCAACACGTACCGGCTCCTCGACAAGAAGGACCTGGAGCTCGAGAGTGGCAAGAACGCCCCGGTCAAGCTACCGAACGGGCGCGATCTCCTGGTGGCGTACGCCGGGCTCACCGCCGACCAGCGTCACGACCTGTCCGCCTCGATTAGCCAGGCTGGGGGCGCTTCGTACCTGAAACTGCTGCGCGTGTCGGCTTCGGTCGGCCAGACCTTTTTCGTCGCAGGCCAGTCGTTTCAGGGCGGCAACCTCGTCCTCGCGATCACTCTCCGCTGAGGCACTGCCGACCCGCACGTCGGCGGAGCCCGGAGGCTCGTCGCGGCCCGTGGGAATCGGCGGCTCGTCTGCCGCGTAGCCACAGCGTATCCACAGCGGGAGATTGGCCCACCGCGTCGCCGTCGTGGTACGAACCGGGCAGTTCGCATGAAGAAGGCTGAGTCAGTCGTCGTGGAGATCCCGGAGCATGACGGGCCCCCGTGGTCCCGGGTCGGGGTCATCGCCGCCGTCGGCCTGATCGTGGGCATCGCGTGGCCGAAGCTCACGGGCGTCAAGCTTGGCCCCAACGCGCCTTCGGAGGGCGTGGCCGGCCCCGCTGCCTCGGCGATGCGCGCGCCCGGCGGGGGCCGCGAGGTCGCGCTGGCCGCGACGGCGCCGCTCGCGACGCCTGGCGCCTCGGCGAAGCCCAGCGCGCCCGCCGCGAGCGCCAGCGCGCCCGCGCCCGCCGCGCACGCGGGGAGCACCGCGACCGTGGGGCGAGGCGCGGTGCTCTCCTGCAAGACCGCAGAGGGCGAGACCCTCAGGACGGGCTGCGGAGCTTCCGGCTTCGACCTCGTCGCCCAGCCGCGCCTGCGCAACCTCGCTCAGTGCACGGCCGCTGCCCACGCGAGCGGGAAGCTCTCGGCCGTCTTTACGCTCGACTACGCGAGCGGGCGCATGGACCTGAGCGTTGGGAAGTCCTCGACCGTCAAAGACACGGAGGCCTTCCTCGGGTGCATGCGCACCGAGTTCACGGGGGTGGTCCTGAAGGGGCTCCCCCACACGCACACGCGCTACGTCGTGGCGTATGGGGTCACGTTCGACCCGGCGGGCGCGGCCACCTCGGCCGAGGCGCCGGCGCGCCCCGACGACGGCGCCACGCCTGCCGCCACGTCCGGATCGGCGCAGGTCACTTGGGAGACAGCGCTCGTGCGCGACGCCCCGAAGTCGGGCGCCGTCGTGGCGAGGCTGCCGCGCGGCACGAAAGTGACTACCTCCGCGTCGCGCGAGGGCTGGTTCAAGATCACGTTCGCCGAGGGCGAGGGCTGGGTTTACCGAGGCGCGATCGGACGCTAAGCCCGTCGAGCTCACGAGGCTTCCGCGCGAGCCGTCCGGTCCTCTCGCCGCAACGCTCGTACTGCGGTGCGGAGCGCGACCTTCTCGCCGCGGGCTCGGTGCCTCGTCGCACGAACCTCATGAATCGTCAGGGCTAGCGCAGCGCGCCGTCAGTCGACGAGCGGATCGAGGGGCGCGCGCCGCGAGCGCCCTTCGTCGTCGACCGCAAGAAGCTCCTCGACCCGCCGTTGCGCGGCCTCGAGCTTCGCCTGGGAGCGCGCCGAGACGCTCACTCCCTCTTCGAAGAGCGCGAGGGACTCCTCAAGGGGCAGATCGCCGCGTTCGAGTCGCCCGACGATCTCGGCCAGGCGCTTCATCGAGACCTCGAATGGAGCGTCGTCGGTGGGTGCGGGCGCGGGCGCGGGCGCGTTCGCGTCATCGCGTCGTGACTTCATTTCGTGGGTCCCTCGGTGGTGAAGCGGGGTGCGAGCAGGAGGTGCGTGTCGCCAGGCGGGACCGCGAGGACGACCGCGTAGCCGTCGGGATCGAAAGCGATCGGCACGGCCTCGCCCGCGGACGTGACGAGCGTCGCGGCGTGGCCCGTGTCGGCGGGCGCGCGGCCGTCTGGCCCGGTCACCCGCAGCCACGCGACCTCGGTGGCCTCACCGGCGACCGGTGACGAGCCGCGTAGCGCTTGCCTCGCGCGCGAGCGCACCTCGGGGCTCGGGTCGAGCCGGGCCGCGAGGTTCAGCGTCTGGGCGCGCACGGGCGCGCGCGCGTCGCGGTGGCGGGCCGCGAGCGCCGCGACGAGCGCGCTCCGGCGTTGGGCGTCGGGCTCGTACGCGTACGCGCTGGCCAGCCAGCCCGAGGCGTCGAGGGCCTCGCTCTCGGCGAGCCCGCGGAGCGCATAGGTCGCGACGAGCGGTGTGGCCGAGGTCGCGAGCGACCGCACCTTGTCGCTCGCCCGCTCTTTCGTACGGCGCGCGAGCACGAACGCCGCCAGCGGCGCCTCGGGTTCGCCCGACTCTGCGCGATCCACGAGCAGCACGGAGGGGACCTTGCCGCTCGGATCCCCGCTGGCGAGGGCCGCCAAGAGGGCCGAGCGAGCCGCTGGGTGCTTCTCGTCGACGGCGCGTGCCAACAGAGCGCTGTGCACCGCGGCGTTCGCGCGACCCCGGCAGCCCATGGCCGCGGCGGCCCTCACGGAGGGGTCGGGGTCCGACAGGTGGCTCTCTGGGGCCGCGTCGCCGAGCGCCACCCGCGCGAAGACGCCGACCGCTCGGTCACTCGTCGCTCGCGAGGCGGATAGCGTCCGCAGTGTGCTCTTCGCCTCGTCGATCGGCGCTCCGCCCGCGAGCACGTGCACGACGTACGCGCGCGCTCCGAGCCGCCGCGCCTCGGGCGAGCGGAGCATGGCGATGAGCCAGGGGACCGCGGCGGCGCTTCGCATGCGGCCGAGGGCGTGCGCCGCCTCGCTCTCGACCGACTTGTCGAGCACGAGGGCGCCGAGGGCCTTCGCGGCTGCGACGGAGCGGCACCGCGAGAGCGCGCCGATCGCCGCCAAGCGCTGGGCGTGGAGCGGGTGGAGGCTCGCGCGCGCGGCGAGGTGCTTCACGAGGTCGTCGCTCTCGAGCCGAGGGACGAGGTCGACGGCGAAGGGCGCGGCGCCCTCGTCCTCGAGCAGCGCCTTGACGCCGTCGGTGGCCTCGTGCGCGCCCAGCGCGGCGAGCGCCTGCACCGCGGCGATCCGCAGAGGAGCCGGCCCAGCGCCCTTCTTCGCGAGCTCTCTCGCCGCGGGCAGCGCCCGCTCGTCGCCCTTCCTCGCCAGCTCCAGCAGCGCGAGGCCTTTCACTCGAGGATCCGCCGCCGCAAGGCCGAGGAGCAGCACGTCCCCGGCGCGCAGATCTTCCGTCCGCGAGACCGCGAGCAGCAGGGGCGCGGTGAGCCCTCGGGCCGTGCCGAGGCCGCGGAGGGTGGCGGGCGGCGCGAGGGCGAGGGCGTCGGCGGCGGCTGCGCTCGCGGCGCTGGTCGTCCGCGTGGCGTTGAGCAAGGCCTCGAGCGCGGCGCCGTTGCCGCTCTCGGCCAACGCGAGGGCCGCGGTCGCGCGCGCCAACTCGACCTGTTCCGCAGGGCTCGCTCCGGGCTCCGCGCCACTGGCCGGGCTCCGCGCGCCGCGCGCACCTGGCGGCGACGTGAGGATGGCCAGGAGCGCGGTCCGGGCGCCGTCCTGGTGGGCGTGGGGGGCGAGACCGCGCGCCGCCTCGATCAGCGCCCGCGGATCGGCGCGCACGGCGGCGTTCGACTCGACCTGAGAGGCGATGAGCGCGAGCGCCTCCGGGGTCGCGATGTCGGCGGCGCGTCGGAGTCCGCGGAGGCGGTCCTCCGGCTCTCGCGATCGCACGAGGCGAAGGACGAGCTCCATCCCGAAGCGGCCACGCAGGTTGCTCGCCGTGCGCTCGGGCGCCGGCACCATCTCCTCGAGCGTCGCGATGTCTTGCGCGCGCGCCTCCCCGCGCGAGAGCGCGAGCAGGCACACGGCGGCGAGGATGCGACGAGCGCGGAGCACCGCCAAACGATACCCCTACTGCGCCTTTGGGGCCGCAGGCTTCGACGGCGCGACCTCGCCTGGCGGCGCGCCCGCGCCGGGGGGGACCGCAAGCGGCAAGGCGTTGGACGAAATTCGCAATACAAACTGAGTGTTAGCGTCGAAACGGTTGGCGAGCTTAGGATCCCAGCCGACGGTCTCGACCGCGCCGTCGGGTGGGCCATGCGCGGCGATCGCGGACTCGATGGCGAGCGCGCGGCCCATCGCCTCCTCGGCGGCCACAGAGCTGCCCGCGCGCGGTCGCGACGCGACGCCGACCGACCAGCCCGGGTGCTGCTTCAGCAGCGCGGCGATCGCGCGGAGCGCGCCCTCGGTCTTGGCATCGAGCGCCGCGTGGGCGCCGGCCACGCCCGGCGCGGGCGCGAGGAACGCGACCGGCGAGGCCACGCGGAGCGTGTACGCTTTCCGGTCGAGCACGAGCAGCGGTCTGCCACCGACGTCGGCGCAGCCGTCGTCGTCCGCGACGCCGTTCCAGGTCTCTGGCTGGTCGAGGCACTTGTCGCCGTCCTCGTCGTCGAAGGTGTCGTGGTCACGATCGAGGGCGGGGCAGCCGTGGCGGGCGGCGTTCGCCTTCGCGACGCCGGGCTCCTGCGGGCACATGTCCGCGGCGTCTGGGATCCCGTCCTTGTCGTTGTCGGGGTCGGGGCAGCCGTCGTCGTCCTCGAAGCCGTCGCGATCTTCCTTCTGGTCGGGGCAGCGATCGAGCTCGTCGGTGACGCCGTCGCCGTCCGAGTCGACGAGCGGACAGCCGTTCTTCCCCGGCTCGGAGCTCGGCACACCGCGCAGGCTCGGGCAGCGGTCGACGTCGTCGGGGACGCCGTCCCGGTCTCGGTCGCCGACGGGGCACCCGTTCCTGCGCGGCTCGGAGCTCTCCACGCCGGCCACACGGGGGCACGCGTCTTCCTTGTCGACGATCCCGTCGTCGTCGTCGTCGATCTCGGGGCAGCCGTCGCTGTCCTCGAACCCGTCGCGATCCTCCGGGATCTGCCGGCACTGATCGACGTCGTCGGGCACGCCGTCGCCGTCTTCGTCGTGCGTGCGCGGCGACCAGCCGAGCTGCGCGAGGCCGCGGAACGACGGCACGCCGATCGCGGAGCCGAGCCCGAGATCGACGCCCGCCACGACGTAGAGATCGCGCCGTCGCCCGAGCTCGACGCGATCGGAGATGGCGATCATCGCCGGCGACAGCGGAGGGCTGCGCTCGTCGCCCAGGCCCAAGGGCGCGACCGGCCCGGCGGGCACCCACCCGTGGAGAGACATCTCCCAGCGCTGGCGGTTCGCGGAGTCGAGGCCGAGAACCGAGGGGCGCACAGTGAGGCTGAGCGTGAAGGGGATCTCGTCACCGAACCGCGCGCCGCCGGGATCGGGCCAGACGCGCTGAGCCGTGCGGAGCTTGTACCCGAGGCTTCCCGACAGCTCTGCGAGGACGAACGAGTAGCTGCCAAGCAAGCGCCCTTGCGCGGTGACGGCGCCCTCGCCGAGGAAGGACTCTTGGTTGCCCGTGGGGAGCGTCATGGTGCCGAGCGCGGCGACGCCGAAGCCTCCGTCGCGGTTGTCGACCAGGGCCGCCTTCCCGTGCACCGCGAGATCGCCGAGCGCGGTGGTCGGCACGCGGCGCGCGGTCGAGGTGCTGGAGGGCAGGTTGCCGCTGCCCTCTTGCGCGAGCGCGAGCGGGAGGGCGACTCCCACGAACCCGCGGGTGCCGAGCCCTAGGCCGCCGACGAGATCGAGCGCGAGCTGATTTCGCACGGGCACGAAGGTCTCGTCACCGGTGCGCGCCCCGCGCAGCACGATCGGCCGGTGCGCGTAGCCCAGGCCAGCGCCCACGTTCCACAGCCACGGGCCGGGGGTGCCGACCGGCTCGTACACGAGCGACGCGGATGGATCGGTGGACGGGCGGTACGTGCGCGCGTCGAACGATGGGAGCGCCTGCGCGCGCGCCGAGCCCGCGCCGGTGAGCGCGCCGACCAAGGCGAGCGCGCCGCTGGAGAGAGCGACGCGGGCGCCTCGCCGCGAGCGGATCGAGGCGAAAAATCCCGTGCAAGACGACGATCGCATCCGGCCCAGAGGGTACGCGAGCTTCGACGCGAAGGAACGGGAAAAGAGCGCGCTACTCGGCGTCGTTCACGGCGCGGAGCGTGCGCGTGCGGAGCGGCTCGGGCGCGTGGTCGGGCAGGTGGTGATCCATGCGGAGGCGCTTGGCCTCCAGGTAGCCGGCCGAGAACGCGTTCGGCGGGATGACCACGCCCTCACGCGAGTCGACCTCGACGCCCAGGGCGCGCAGCGCCTCGACCTTCGCGGGGTTGTTCGTGAGGAGCAGTACGCTGCGCACACGCAGGAACTCGAGCATGTCTTGGGCGGAGTCGTACTCGCGCGCGTCGTCGGGGAGGCCGAGCAGCCGGTTCGCGTCGACCGTGTCGTGACCGCACTGCTGGAGCGCGTACGCCCGGATCTTGTTCGTGAGGCCGATGCCGCGGCCCTCCTGGCGCAGGTAGAGAATGGCGCCCGCGCCTCGGCGGGCCACCTCGGCCATGGCCGCGTCGAGCTGCTCCTTGCAGTCGCACTTCATGGACCCGAACACCTCGCTCGTGATGCACTCGGAGTGCACACGGACGGGGATCGCCTGCTTGTTCGCCACGTCGCCAAAGACGAGCGCGACGTGCTCTTCGCCGCGGGTGCCGCGGAAGACGTGGGTCTTGAAGGGACCGTGGCGCGTGGGCAGCTCGGCCATCGCTTGCCACTCGGTTCGAGGCCGGATCACCCTATTGGGGACGTGCATCTCTTTCGTTCTCTCCAGGGGGGCTGCGCCGGGGGCGCGCGAGGGCGAATGCATCGCCGACTGGCGAAGCAATGTAAAGCCGAAAGGAGCTGAGTCAATCGGCCATTCGAGTCGAGGAAGCTCATCCGTGGCCCGCCCGCGCAGACGGGCGCGCTCGATCGCGGCGGGGACCGCGCCTGCAAAGCGTGTACACTCTGCGCGCCCTTTCGCGGCCGCGCCGGTGCCTCGGCGCAGCCTTCCGACCCAAGCCCTCCTGGCTGTTGGCCCTGTTGGGACCCCCATGAACATCACGTGCCCCAAGTGCAGAGCCTCGGTCTCCGAGACGGCGTTTGTCTGCCCTGCGTGCGGCTACGACTTCATGCCAGCGCCGCCGACTCCTCCCGCGCCCGCTCTGCGCCCGTTCGGGCCCACACCCTTTGGCGGGTCAGGCCTGTCCGGGGCAGCTCCGCCCACCGCGCCACGAGGCGGGGAGTCCGATGGGATGATCGCCATGGTGCTCGCGACCGTGGGGCTCGTGGCCTGCGTGCCGCTGGCCCTGCCAGGCCTCTTTCTCGGCCTGCGGGCCCGTGCGCGCGCTGCCGAGCAGGGGCGAAGCACGACCCTGGGGACCCTCGCGATCGTGATCTCGCTCATCGCGTGCGTCGTCTGGGCGTTCGCGCTCATTTATTATCAGCGACTGCTGTTCCCCGCGCCGCGTGTGGAGTAGCGACCCGCAGACTCGCCGGTCCGGCTCAGCCGGAGCTCGGCGCGCGCCGTCGGGGGCGAGCGTCGCGCCGCCGGCACAGGCTCATGAGCATGTCCTCGAGCATGGCGTCGGGCGACCGACGGGAGCTCTTTAGCGCGAGGTCGGTCTCCGCGAGGATCGTCATCCAGCGCTCCACTTCCCGCGCCGAGACACCTCGCGCCTTGGTCGACAGCTCACGAGCGCGGTGGGGCTGGAAGACGCCCGCCGAGCGCGCGGCCTCGTCGTCGCGCGCGCCGCCCTCCACGGCGGCCTGGTAGCGCGCGAGCTGACGCACCGACCACGCGAGCGCCCCGAGGAGCGGCAGCCCGCGATCGCGCGGGTCGTAGGTGTCGGCCAGCACGGCCAAGGCGCGCGCGAGGTCACGCTGGCCCACGGCGTCGACGAGCGCCCAGGTGTCGTCTGCCCGGACGCGGTGGATGCACTCGGAGAGCGCGTGCGCGTCGATCGGGGCGCCCGGGCCCACATAGAGCGACAGGCGCTCGATCGCGTCGTCGAGGAGCGAAAGGTCGGACCCGATGAGCTCGGCCAGGTGGTCGGCCGTGTCGACGTCGAGATCGTGGCCCCTCGTGCGCGCCGTGGTGCGCAGCCACCCCGGGAGAGCGCGCCGCTCGATCGCGTTGCAGTCCACCGCGAGGCCGCCCTTCTTCACCGCGGTCCCGAGCTTGCGCCGGCCGTCGAGCTTCTGCGCGACGAGGACGAGGCAGGTCGAAGGGACGGGCGCCTTCACGTACTCGGCGAGCGGGTCGGTCGGGAATCCGTCGGCGCCACCCTCGCGCTCTTCCCACCGCTCCACCTGACGCACGAGCACGAAGCGGCGCGGCGCCATCATCGGCACGGTGCGCACCGCCGCGAGCACCTTTTCGACGCCCACGTCGCCCGCGGTCATCTTGTCTTCGTTGAAGTCGGCCAAGCCGCCGGCGAGGCAGGCGTCGCGCAGCGCGCGGATCACGCGGTCACGGAACCAGCGCTCCTCTCCGACGATCGCGTAGACCGGGAGCAGGTCGCCCTTCTGCGCCGCGGCGATCGCGGCGTCGGGGGTCATCCCTCGCGCTTCTTGCGGAGGCGGGCTGCGGCGAGCGCACCGACCGCCAGCAGCGGCGTGGCGAACAGCGGGGCGTCGCCGCCCATGCCCGGCACGTCGCAGCCGCAGCCGCTCGGCTTCTGGAGCTTGATGTCCTCCTCAGGGGTTCGGTTGAACGCGTCCTTCGAGACGAACGGCGCGGCCGTTCCCGCGGGCTTGACGTCGCCCTCCATCGTGCTCGGCGCGACCTCGTCGTTCTTCGCCACCGCGGGGCCGGCGTCGACGCCGTCGTGGTACTTCTTGATGCTCGTGTCTTTCGCGTTGAAGGCGATGCTGCGGCGATCGACGACGGGGTTGTCGCCCTTCAAGATGAGGTTCGTCGCGGTGCCGATCTCCACGTTGTCCGAGGTGCGCATTTGTAGTTTGTACTCGCCCGCCTCGAAGCCACGCTCGCGCTTCAGGGCGAAGTCGAAGTTCGTGCCGGGGTAGATCTTGCCGGTGGCGTCCGAGAACCCGACGTCGAGCGACTCGACCATGGGGTTCTGGTTCTGGAGGCTCTGGCGGTTGACGACGGGTTCGGACTTGCCATCGACGAGCGAGCGCTCGTACGCGACGGTCTTGGTGAAGACGAACCGGAGCGACTGGTGGGCCGTGGCCGGGGGCTTCGGCAGCTGGATTTTAACGAAGATGCGCCACATCCCCGCGACCTCGGTCGACTCGTGGCTCTTCAGCGAGAAGCTGCCGCCGCCAGCGAGCGCCCCGCCCGAGAGCAGGACGAGCACAGCCATGGCGGCGAGGGCCAAGAGGCGCGAGACGGCGAGGCTGGCGCGTGACGAGGGCGGCGGGCGACGGGCGGGGCGGGCGGTGCGAAGCATGGGTGGCCGAAGCCTATCCCAGAGCGCGCCGGGGGCACAGGGAGGACGCGGCGCGACGACCGGGGGGTAGGGAAGTATCGTACGAAGTGCGACCTCTCGGGCGATCCTCGCCGCCCTCCGTCGCGCATGACGTGGGCATCGTTTGACAGCACCACGCGCCTTGGGCACACTTCCTGCCAGGAAATGACGGAGCGAACAGGTGCGACCCGGTCGGACGTTGCCGATCCGCTGATAGGGCGCACGATCAACGATCGCTTCCGGATCACGCGCCTCATCGCGCGCGGTGGCATGGGGAAGGTGTATCTCGCGGAGCAGTCGCCCCTCGGGCGCCTCTGCGCGATCAAGGTGCTGAACCCGAGCTACAACGGCGGCGCCGAGCCCGAGTTCCACAAGCGGTTCTTCCTGGAGGCGAGCGTCACCTCGCGCCTCTCCCACCCGAACACCGTAACGATCTTCGACTACGGAGTCACCGAGGACGACTACTACTTCATGGCGATGGAGTACCTGGAGGGGCAGACCCTCTACCAGGCGATCCGTCGCGACGGCTTCATCACGGAAGAGCGCGCCGTCAACATCGTGAGCCAGATCTGCCGGGGGCTGCGCGAGGCTCACGCGATCGGTGTGATCCACCGCGATCTCAAGCCGGCGAACATCTTCCTCGTCAAGCACGGCGACGAGAGCGACTTCGTGAAGATCCTCGACTTTGGGCTCGTGAAGAACGTGCTGGAGAAGGCCGAGGATCAGATCACCCAGACGGGCCTCTTCATGGGCTCGCCCAAGTACATGGCGCCCGAGCAGATCCACGGCGCCGCGGTCGACGCGCGCACCGACATCTACTCGCTCGGCGTGGTGCTCTGCGAGCTGCTCACGGGGAAGGTGCCGTTCGACCGCGCGACCAGCGTGAGCATCTTGATGGCGCACGTGAGCGAGTCGCCGCCGCCTCTCGCCGAGCTCAAGCCCGACATCGTGGCGTCGATCGAGGTCGAGGACATCGTGCACCGATGCCTCGCGAAGAACCCCGACGACCGCTACGCCAGCATGGACGACCTGCTGCTCGCGCTCCGCGTGGCAGCGGGCGTCAGCGTCACGGGGCAGGTCTCCGCGTTCCCCCTCGGGGCGGGCGCGAGCGGCTCGCAGAGGGTCGTCCGTCGCGCGGCGGCGAGCGGCAGCGGCGGCATCGCGATCCGGCAGGCCCCGGCGGTCGTGGCGAGCGCCGCGCCGCAGAGCCAGACGCCGCTCTCCCTGTCCCACGACGAGGTCCCCCGGCGCGAGGCGAGGCGCTCGTCGAAGTACGTGCTGCCGGTGGCGGTCGCGATCGCCGCCGCGGCCGGCGGTCTGGGCGGGCTCGCAGCGTACAAGCTGTCGATGTCCCCGTCGCCACCGGTCGCGAGGCCCGTCGTGGCCGCCCCGCAACCTACGCCCGCGCCCTCGCCGAGCCAGGCGCCGCCCCCCTCGGCCTCGGGCCCCGCCCAAGTCCGCCAGACGCAGCTCCAGGTCGTCTCCGAGCCGCCTGGCGCGAGCGTCCGCCGCGACGGCGTCGTCCTCTGCAAGGCCACCCCGTGCAGCATCCTGCTGACGGGCGACGACGCGAGCCCCGAGCGCGTCCTCTCGCTGCTCGTGCAGAAGCCGCCGCGGAAGCCGGTCCCCGTCGAGGCCCGCGTGGGCGATGGCAAGGTCCACGTGCAGCTCGATGGGCCGACTCCCGCGGGCAAGCCGCAGGCACCGCCCCCGACCCCCAGCGGCTACAAGGGCGCCTACTGAGCCCCTCGGCGTTGTGCTGGGGTGTCTCCACTGTCGCACCCTCCGTCGGGTTGAAGTAATGTCGGGAGCCGATGGCGTCGCGCGAGCAGGGTCACCACGCTGACCACCGGGCTCGCGCCGAGCTCGCGGGGGGGCGAACCGCGTCACGAGGCCGCGGGCTCTCGCGCCTGCTCGTCGCGGTGGGCGCGCTCGCGCAGATCGCGCTGTACGCGGCCCCGGCGGCGGCCGACGCGCGCGCGGAGGCGCGGGCTCATTTCAAGGCGGGCATGGCGGCCATCGCCGAGAAGCGCTTCGAGCAGGGCATCGCGGAGCTCGACGAGGCCTATCGCCTGCTGCCGCACCCCAACGTGCTCTTCAACATCGCGCGCGCGCACGCCGAGGCGGGCCACGTCGAGGAGGCGCTCGCCGCCTACAAGCGCTACCTCGAGGGCGATCCTCCCGACCGTGAGGACGTCGCGAAGATCGTCGCCGCGCTCGAGCTGAAGTCAGCGCAGGCGAAGGCCGCCGAGCCGCCGAAGCCCGAGCCTCCCGCGCCGGTCAAGCCGGAGCCCACGAAGCCGGAGCCCGCGAAGGCCGAGCCTTGTGTGACGCCCGAGCCCGCGCGCCCTCGCCCGGCCGCGCCGGTGGCGCCCGCTCCCCCAAAGGCCGCCGAGCTCGGCACGGCCCGCACGGAGGACGTCTTCGACGAGACGGTGGTCACCGCATCGCGCGGCAAGCAGAGCCCCCTCTCGGCGCCGAACTCGACGGCGATCATCACCGAGCAGGACATCCGACTGTCGGGCATCACCAAACTGCCCGAGCTGCTCCGCCGGCTCGCCGGCGTCGACATCATGCAGGTCACCGGCGGGCAGACCGAGGTGAGCATTCGAGGCTTCAACCAGCGGCTCTCGAACAAAGTGCTGGTGCTCGTCGACGGACGCAGCGTGTACGTCGATCTGCTCGGTGCGACTTTCTGGCAGGCGCTGTCGATCGGAGTCGAGGACATCGACCGCATCGAGGTCGTGCGTGGCCCCGGCTCCGCGCTCTACGGCGCGGACGCGTTCAACGGGGTCATCAATATCCTCACGAAGCGGCCGGGGCAGGGGCGGGGCGAGCGGAGCGGCGTGGCTGGCGGGTACGGCTCTCAGAGCGCCGCGCACGGCAGCCTGTGGACGTCTGGCCAGAGCAAGGGCTTCGGCTGGCGTGCCGCGGCGGGCTACGACTACCTGCCCCGGTGGTCGCGGGAGGTCCCCAACGGGCGCGCCGACGTGCGCCTCGGCGTGGCCGATCAGGTCGAGGCGGCCCGCACCGTGCGCGTCGATCTGCGCGGAGATCAGTCCTTCGGCAAAGACACCCACGTGTACGTCGGCGGCGGCCTCGTGCAGGGCAACATCGAGGTGCTCGGGATCGGCGCGCTCAACGATCTCGTGCTGCCGAACATGGTCTCCACCGATCTCACCGCGGGCCTCTCTTCGAAGTACGTCGAGCTGCGCACCTTCTGGAACCGCTTCCGGGCGGACAGCACGCTGAACGTCGCCTACGTGGGGCAGTCGCTCCTGCCCTCCCGCGCCGAGCAGAACGTGGTCGACAACGAGGTGCAGCTCAAGTCGGGGTTCGACCTCGCGCCCACGGTCCACAACGAGCTCCGCGCCGGGGGCAGCTACCGCTTCAAGGACGTGAACTGGACCTTCCTGGACACCCGCCGCACCGAGCACCACTTCGGCGCGTTCCTCCATGACGAGGTGAGCTTCGGAAAGTCCGTGACGGCGATCGGCGACATGCGCCTCGACTACGTGCCCTATCTCCAGCGCTTCGTGCCCTCGCCGCGCGGCGCCATGCTCGTGCACCCCACCGCGCGCTCCACGGTCCGCGCCACCGTGGCGACTGCGTTCCGCAAGCCCACGTTCCTCGAGTCGTACCTCCGCTTGCCCGTGAACCTCCCGGTGGCGGGTGGCACCTCGATCACCGAGGGCGTGCGCACCGACGAGCCCAACTTCAGGGTGGGGCCGGAGCGCATCTTCAACGCCGAGGTCGGGTACCTCACCCAGGACTCGGACAAGCTCGTGGTCGACGTAGCCGCGTACTACAACCGGGTGTCGAGCCTCATCCAGCTCTCGGGCGCGCGGCCCATCACCGTGGGCGACATCGCGGCGGGTACGCGCGCGTTCGACAGCCAGGCGGGCCAGTTCCCGCTGCTCATCGGCGGCTTCTCGAACCAGTGCCAGCTCTACAACATGGTGGGAGGCGAGGTGACGGTGCGCACCTTTCCCCTCGAGGGCCTCGACCTCTACGGCAGCTACACGCTGAACGTGGTGAACCAAGACGAGTCGGGCTGCAGCGACGCCGATCGCGTGTCGCAGGTGATCACCACCGACGCGCGCACGAGCGCCCACAAGCTGAACGCCGGTGTGCAGCTCCGCCTCAAGGCCGGGCTGGGCGCCTCGGTCGACTTTCACTACGTGGCGAGTCAGGCGTGGGCGGAGCAGGTCACGAACGTGAGGGCTCAGCGCGTCGAGTACCAGCGCTTCGAGCTGCCCGCCTATTCGCTCCTCAACGCGCGGGTCGGCTACCTGTTCCTCAGCGACCGCCTCGAGGTCTCGGTCGCGGGCTTCAACCTCGCCGGCGTGCAGCACCGGCAGCACCCGTTCGGGCAGGTCGTCGACCGCCGGGTCATGGGCCTCGGCACCTTCCGTTTCTGACAGTGTGCAACATGCAACGAACTCCCCCACTACGCCCGAGTGACCCGCGATCGCCCCGCGCGACGTCCACGCGCGCCGCCGGGACCGCCGCGCGCGCGCTCGCGTGCGTTGGGTTGGTCGCGGCCTGCACGGTGCCGATCGACGACACACGCAACGACAAGCGCCTCTTCCCGGCGCAGGGCGTCATCCGCGGAACGGTCACGTACGTGGGCCCCCGGCCGTGCACGCGCGATCGGCACGTCGTGGGCGACGCCATCATCCTCGCGTTCGACCGTCGCAACCCGCCGCCGCCGCTCGGCATCGCCGCGAGCGCCGTCAACTTCGCCGTCGTGCCGGGGGACACTCTGTTCGCGAACGAGCCGCGCACGCGCGGCGCGGAGCTGTCCTGCCCGCCTACGGGCGAGATCGTCAGCGTGTCGGCGCCTTTCACGATGTCGCCGCTCGCGGGCGCGTCGTACTCCCTCGTCGCGTTCTACCATCGGAGCGGCCGCTTCCAGCCCCAGTTCCGGTACCGCAACCAGCCGGAGGCGGGCGATCTCGCGGGCGGCTACGTCGATCAGCGCGACGCCGATCTCAACAGCGGAAACCCTTCGTACGTACCCAAGTACTTGCCTGTCTCCGTAGGCACCCCGGGCCCCGACGACACCTTCAGCATCCCGCCCGAGGGCGCGCTCACCGACAACGTGCCGGTCACGATCGCGCGGGTCGTATCGACCAACCGCCCGACCTTCTTCCCTGCGGGCGCGGAGCTCCCCGCGACCAAGACACCCAGCGCCGGGAACCCCAGCGGAGAGCCCCGCTACGTGCCCGTCGTCACGATGACCCAGGACCACCGCGTGCTCGCGGCGCCGGCGACGGTGAACCTGGAGACGCTCACTCGGTACGAGGGTTCCTTCCCCGCAGTGACCCTCGGGTACGGGGTGGCCCCGGACGAGCTCGACGTTGCGACCTCGCTGAGCGCTCCCTTCGGGCTGCCGCTCGAGGCGCTCCCTCCTGCCGGTCGCGGGGGACTGCTCGTGTTCGGTCGAGGCGCGCCGCAGCCGGAGTCGGCGCGTATCCCCGCGCTCTGGCCGCAGGTGACGTTCCGCAAGCTCGTGGACGATCCCGAGCACAAGGCCGACCCTCAGAGCCTCGCGTTTCAGGGCAGCAACAAGGCTCCGGCCGTGCTCCTTCAGGGACTGACGCTGCTCGACGAGAGCCTCGTGAAGACCGTCGCCGGACCGATCGGATCGGCGCCCTCGGTCGCGGCCTTGCGCGGCAGGGTGAAGGTGCTCGTGCGACCCGCGGCGCTCTGCGTCGACGCCGCGCGCCCCGATCGCGGGGGCCTCGTCGTCACGCCTTCGCTCACCGGGGAGAGCGCCGATCCCGCGGAGAGCGCCCCCAAGCCGGTCTTCGACGAGGGAGCGCTCCGGCGCGGCCTCGGCAGCCTCGTGGCCGACGTGCGCGCGGGCTGCCTTCCGCTCGGTCGCTACGCGATGATCGCGGCGTACCCCTCGGGGCAGGTGTGGACCACGCCGAACGAGGCTGGCGCGTGCGCGGCGCTCGAGGGCTCGCTCGTGGAGCGCGACAAGGTCGGATCGTGCAACCGCAAGGCGCGCCCGGTGCTCTATTCGCAGGGCCCGCGCGCGGTGCTCGAGATCGTGCCGCCGACCACGCCCGAGGGCCAGGCCGCGTGCGCGGGCGGCGTGCCCGTCGAGTGCCTGCCTCGCTGACACCACCTGCGCCTGCAGGCAGGCTCCCTGCAGGCGATGTGCATGTTGCATATAAACGATTCGCTCGCGACGAAGGTCGCCGAGCTCTGTACCCCGTGCACGCTCGAAGAGCTCACCGAGACGATCGCGGCGCGCGCCGGGAGTCGCCAGCGGCTCTCGGTGGTGGAGGAGGTGCTCGCGCTCCTTCGCGCCGCGGGCGTCGTCGTCGAGGTCCCCCGCGCGCCTCCCGGCGCGCCCAGCGTGGCCGCGGACGCCCCAATGGCTACGCGCCAAGCTCGCGTGCTGCTCGCGCTCGGCGGCGGTATCGCGGCCGCGTTCTCCCCGCTCTTGGTGGAACTGCTCGTGGGCCGAGGGCACGGGGTCCGGGCGGTCGCGACGCCGAGCGCGCTCCGGTTCGTTCGTCGGCTGCCTCTCGAGGCGCTCACGCACGCGCCCGTCCCGTCGAAGCTGTGGCCATCCAGCCCGACGGACGTCGTGCCGCACCTCGCCCTCGCGCGGTGGGCTGACGTGACCGTCCTCTACCCAGCGACCGCCACGACGCTCTCGCGCATCGCGCGCGGGGACTGCTCGACCCTCGTCTCCGCGGCGGCCATCAGCACGCGCGGGCCGGTGATCCTCGTCCCGACGATGAACGAGGCGATGCTCCACGCCCCATCGGTGCAGAGAAATCTCGAACAACTACGGGGAGATGGATTCCTGATCATGCACCCGTCGATCGGCTACGAGGTCGCCGAGGCGCCCGAGCGCCGCGCGCCCGCGTTCGGCGCGGCGCCGCCGCTTCAATACGTCGTCGACGTGATCGAGAGCGTCCTCCGAGGCCTCACGCTGTCTCCGGCGTGAGCGCGGTGCGGCGGCGCGAGAGAGACGCCTTCAGTCGCGACGAATGTCGGCGCCGGAGGACGGCCCGGGCGTCAGCCAGCTCATCGCGCGGTCCAGCGCGTCGACCGGGTTCCACGTGCGCGTGCCCGCCGCCGCGCGCTTCACGTGCGCGCCGACCCGCTTCATCCACGCGAGCTCGTCGTCCGAGAGAGGGCCTCGCTCGATGGCCGTGAGCGCGAGCTCGAGCTCGGCCACGTCGCGCGGGGCGCACATCGCCAGGTCGACCGAGGGGTGCGTCAGCGCGAAGCGGTAGCAGTCGGCCGAGGTGGGTCGCGGCTCGTCGGCGGGGACCATCGCCGGGTCGAGGAGGTGGCCCCAGCGGGTGGCGGTGTAGGCGACGACGCCGGGCCTCGAGGTCGCGTCGCCGAGCGAGGGGAACACCTCGGTCTCGGCCCCAGGGTGCGCGGCGTTGTAGCGCACCATGATGGCCCCGTAGGTCGGATCGCTCGCGTACGTCGGGAACGTGGTGCGATCGTGGCACGAGATCATGAGGTGCCGGGTGAGCCCACGCTCGCGCAGCTCGAGCGCCGCGTCCACGATGCGCTGCGGCGGCGGGCGGTTCCACCAGCCGAGGAGCAAGATGTCGGTGTGGTCGGTCCCCAGGGCGCGCAGCGCGCGCTCGAGCGAGCCGCGCATCAGCGAAGCCGCGCGCGTGTAGCTCTGCACGACGAGCTGCAAGGCGTCGCGCCGCGAGCGCGCGAGCGCCGCGACGCCCTTGCCGAAGGGCGCCGAGCGGTAGCTGCCCCAGTAGAGCGTGGTCAGCCCGCGCTCGAAGGCGAGCTCGACCCCCTCGGCCGGCAGCGAGCCCCCGCCGGTGGCGAGGCCGAGCGGAGATACCTTCAGTCCCGTGCGGCCGAGCGGGCGTGGCGAAAAGGGCATGGCCCGACTCTACACGAGCCCGCCAAGCCGGCGGAGTCTCGCTGCACTTGGTCGGGTGGATGTGCGCCCGCGAGCCCGGGTGTTCGCTCAGCGCCTCGTGCTGCGGTACGCGCGGAAGGCCGATCGCCTGATGCGCGCCGAGCGCCCCGTACGACGCGGTGCTCGGCGCGACCGGCGAGCCCGGTCCGGGGGCCGCCGGGCTCCAGACGAACAGCGCCGGCTGGCCCGGCTCCGCGAGCGCCAGGTGGCTGTCTGGCGGAGCGATTGCGCTCCCCGCGCCCCTTGAACGTTCATTTTTACCGCGCTCCTTTCATCGAGGATGCCGACCACCGTGGGAGAATGGATGCATTAGTCTTCGCGGCGCGGCGAGCGGCCGGGAGGAGCGCGGCGTGGAGAGCAAGGCAGCGGGAGCGGGAGACGGAGGCGGCGGCGAGAACGAGGTTCTGCGCGTGCGCGGCCGCGCTGTCTCGAGCGCCCCGGCCCTCGGCGGCGCGTTCGTGGCGCTCCCCACGGTGCTCGGGATCGGCGCCGCGTCGAGGCTCCTCACGGCCGAGCCCGTGCTCGCGGGGCTCCTCGCGCTGGCGCTCGTCACGTCGCTCGTCTTCCTGTTCCCGCGCGCGGCCCCGCGAGGTCGTCTCGCGCTCGTGCTCCCCCTCACGCTCGTGGCGCTGGGCGCTGGCGTCGGTGTCGCGCTCTCGAGCCCCGTGTTCGTCGTGTGCGCGTGGGCGGTCGCGGTGGTGACGCTGCTGGCCGTCGCGGGGCCGAACGCACCGCGCGGCGCCCGCGTGGGAAAGCGACGCCCGCCGCTCTTCGCGCGGGCTCTCTCGGCGACCACGACGACCCTCGAGCTCGACGCGGGCGGCGTGCGCATCGACCAGGGGCACGCGCGTGGCTACGTGCCCTACGTGGAGCTGTCCCCGCCGAGGCTCGCGCCTCGCCTCGACCGCGCGGGCGACAGCACCCTCGTCGTCGGTGAGGCAGCGGGCGACGCTGAGGTCGAGCTGGTCCTCGATCCCGACGACGCCGGGGCCGCGGCGCGCTTCGTCGAGCGCGTGCGGGCCCACCAAGCCGAGGCCTTCGCGGTCGGCGCGCGGCGCGTGCCGGAGGACCTCTTGCGGCGTGGCGCGTCCCTCGACGCGTGGCGCGCGCGGCTCGACGCGCTCCGCGCCGACGGCTACCGCGCGGCGGGCGCGCGGCCCGACGAGCTGCTCGCGCTCTTCGCGAGCCCGAGCGCGACCGTCGAGGCGCGCGCGGCTGCCGCCTATTGGCTCGCCCGCGCGGCCGGCCCCGCGACGCTCGAGGGCCACCTGTCTCGCCGCACCCCCCCGCTCGTGCTCGCGCTCCTCGAGGCCATCCCCGAGGCGCGGCGGCTCCTTCCCGACGACGTGTGGAGGGAGGCGCGGTCCTACGTGCCCGCCGCCGATGAGGGCGCGCCGTCGGAGCCTCCCACACCGCCCGGCGCGCGGGTCATCTTGAACGAGGCGAACGAGGCGAACGAGGCGAACGCGTCTGGCGACGACCCGCCCGCGCTGCGCGCCGATCGCCCTCGATGAGCGTGCCGCCGGCTGTCTTCGCACGCTCTCGCCTTCGTAGGTGGTGTGGCCCGCGCAGCTTCGCTAGCGTGACGCGGTGTCCGACGCCCGCACCGACCGCGCGTGCCCCGCGAACGTCGACCTTCGCCAGGTCGTCGAGGTCGACCTGCCCGCCCTCTTCGAGCACCAGCACGATCCCGAGGCCGCCCGCGTGGCCGTGGTGACCCCGCGCTCGCGGGCCGAATTCGATGCACACTGGGGACGGCTGCTGCGTTCACCGCCTCCAGGGCTCGTGGCGCGGGCGATCGAAGCCGACGGCGTCCTCGTCGGGATGATCAACTGCTTCCGGCGGCTCGGGCTGCCGGAGGAAGGCGCGCGCGTGGGTCCCTCCGGCGAGGTCGAGGGGGAGCTCGACTTCGTGGGGTATTGGATCGCACGAGCGCACTGGGGCCGCGGCATCGCCACGCGGGCGCTCGCGGCGATCCTGCGGGAGGTCACGGTGCGTCCAGTCCACGCGCGCGCGGCCACCTCGAACCGCGCTTCACTTCGCGTGCTGGAGCGAGGTGGCTTCCAGGTCATCGGGTATCGGCGATCGTCCGAGGGCGACACGCGGTTTCCCGTGTGCGAAGAGGCGCTGCTGCGACTGGACACGCGGCCCGACTGAGCGAGCGCTCACTCGCTGGCCAAAGAAGTCATCAGAACGCCATTTAGAACGGCTACTTGTCCAGTATTGCGAGATCCGCCTCGAGCAACGTCGCGCCGCCGCGCTCGACGAGCAGCTGGGTGTTCGGGCCCGAGACGAACGCCTCGACCGAGTCGTCGCCGACGCGAACACGTATGCCCTCCACGCCCCGCGCCGGGAGCTTCAGCTGGACCAGGCTCGCGTTCGTCACGACCCGTACGGCGCGGCTGAGGGGCACTCGGTGGTGGCTCAGGGTCTCGATCGTGATCGCTCCGAGCGCCCCCTTCGCGCGCAGCACGATCGGCACTTCGCTGCCGCCGCCGTCGAGGTTGGCCGCGAACGCGAGGGCGGCCGCGGCAGGCGTGGGCGCCGTGTACGACGCCGCCCAGCGCGCGCTCTTTCCGGCGACCTCGGTGACCGACTGGTCCGTGTAGCGTGCCGCCAGCGGCCCCACGAGCTCGTAGCCGCTCGCCATGGGGCCCACCATCACGCGCGGCCGCCCGCCGGTGTCGACCACGAAGGCCCCCATCCGGGGCGCGCTCGCGCCGGCGTAGAGCACGCGCTGCGTGTACGCGGAGGTGGCGACGTCGGCGACGAACGCCGCGTTCGTGAGCGCCTCGGCCTCTCTCCCGCGGAAGAGGTCGAAGTACCAGCCGGTGAACCGGGGCGGGCCTCCCGTGCCGCCGGGCGTCATCTCGACGACCATCGAGAGGAAGCGCTTCTCCTCGATCGAGAGCGGGCGCCCCGCGAGCTCGTGCCGCGCGATCGTGGCCAGCACCCGCGTGAGCTCCGCGAGGCGCTTGAAGTAGGCGAGCGCCCCGAGCCGGTCTTTGGGATCGAGCGCCGCGAGGGTCGCGCTGCCGCGCTCGGCGTAGGCCGTGAGCCCGTCGTAGAGCGCGGGCAGGGGCTCGACCCACCCGTCCGGGATCTCGCAGCCCCCCTCGTCGTAGGCCTGCGCGGCCATGAGCGCGTAGTTGTGGCGGAGCTGGCCGTAGCCCACCACGAGCGTGTTCATGCGCAGGTCGTCGTAGGCGGTCGTCTTCATGAACGAGGGCACGACCCCGCGGGGCGTCGCCGCCACGCCGCGGAGGGCGCCGAGCCACGCGCCGTAGAGATCGCCCGCGTCTTTCGCGGTCCCGAGGACGCCGCGTGCTGCCTCGAGCTGCGCCCCGAGCGCCGGGAACTTCGCGAAATCGTCGGCGAGGGCGGCCTTGCCGCGATCGAGGCCGAGCACGTACGCGACGTCGCCCGCGGCCGGGAGGTACCGGCCGTTCACCTCGGTGTGGATGAGGGGGCGGAACGCGGCCGCGTCGGCGGTCACTCGCGGCCCGAGGAGCGTGGCGATCGCCGGGAGGTTCTTCGCTCCCTCGGCCATGGGGTGGGTGCGGGCGGTGCGCTCGAAATCGTTCCCGATGGCCGCCTTCAGCGCGTCGAAGGCGCCGAGGTCGACGCGCGCGATGCCCGCCTTCTGCTTCAGCCGAAGGAGATCGGCGATCGAGACGTCTTCGCGCCGACCGGCGAGCAGCGTCCACGCGCGGTCGATCGCGTCGAGGTCCGGGAGCGCTCCCGCGCGCTCGGCCAGGTCTGCGACGGCGAGCGCGTCGATCGCCTCGCGGGGCGTCTCGCGCGGGTCGAGCGCACCCTGCTGCGAGCTCCGCGACGAGCGCGACACGAGGTTCCACTCCAACCGCGCGAGCCACATGGCGGCGCGGAAGAACGGCGCGAGCCGCGGTCGCGCGGGCCCGCCCTCGGTCGCGTTCGTCGCGTCGGCGCTCGGCGCGGGGTCCGCGTAGTGACCGCGAGGTGTGAGCTGCGTCCAGTCGATGAGCCGCGAGCGCCCGAAGAGGTCGACCTGCGCGAGCGCCGCGCCCGCCTTCGCCGCGCCGACGAGCGCGCTCACCTCCGCGTCGGTCCCGAGCACGCTGGGCACGGCCTCGTCCGCCAACAGCGATCGCGCGACCGTCAAATAGATGTCGATATCACGTGAAATATCCAGAGGATACGTGTCGCCGCTCGCGGCGAGCGCGCAGTGCATCGCCGAGAGGGCGCGGCCCAGGCGATCGCGCAGGAGCCCCGCCTCGATGTCGGCGATGAGCCGATCGTTCGAGGCGTAGACCGCGTGGAGGATCGCGTCGGCCGACACGTAGAGCGGCAGTTGGGACTGGTAGACCTCGTGGAGGCCGAAGGCGAACGTGGTGCTGGGCACGCGCGAGAGCACGACGAACCCGCGGTCGCGGAGCGCCGCGCTCTCTGCGCGGGTGAAGGCGAACCGCCGCGCCACGGCCTGCCCGTGCTCGGGCGCGGACTTGTGGTCCCACGGGGGCCACGCGCGCACGGCGTCGGCGCTGGTGTCGGCGCGGTCGAGGGCGAGGATCGCCTGCTCGGCCGTGGCGAGGTTCGAGTCGGCGGTCTCGCACCGATCCTGGGCGTGCTCCGGGGTGGCGCGCCGGGCCGGGGCGCTCTCGTCGGGCGGGGCGGTGGGCGCGCTCGCTGCGGTGTGCCAGGCCACACACGCGCGCGCGTGTGGAGTCCCGGCGTCGGCGAGCGGCGCCTCTCTCGAGGGCACCGACGCGGCGGGCGAGGGCGGCGTGGAAGCGCACGCGAGCGGCCACGCGCCGAGGGCGCCGAGCGCGAGCACGAGGCTGAGGGCTCGCGCGGATCGGGTGCGGGGGACGAGCGACTTGGGGCGACCTTGGCTGCGCGGCATGGCGGCTCACAGTACGCCGGCCAGCCCGGCGCGCATCCCGCGAGGAGAGGTCGGCGGCTACAGCTCGCAGTAGCTCGGGAAGCCCTCGGGGAGCGCGGCCGCGTAGGGCGAGGGTCGGGTCCCGTAGGGGTGGTCTTGCAGGAACTTCCACGCGCTCGCGCGGAGGTCGCTCGGCACCGTGTGGCCCTTGCCGTGCGCGCAGAGCGCCGTGAAGTGCCCCGCCTCCTTCAATTTCGCGCGGAACGCGACGGTCGTCTCCTCGAAGCGGATGAGGACCCTGTCGGACGGGCCGCCGTGAGTGACGAGCGCCGGGAAGAGGTTCGTCGGGTCTTGCACCGGCGGCTCGCCGATGGTGGCGCCCGAATAGGCGACGATGCTCGCGATGTAGCCCGAGCGCCGCCACGCGGCCTGCATCGTGTTCATCGCGCCCGCGCTGAAGCCCACCGAGTGGATGCGTCGCGGGTCGATGCCGAGGTCCTTGATGGCGCAGGCGACCACCTCGTCCATCACCGCGAGGTCGTCCTCCTGGCTGCCTCCGAGCGCGAGGAACCACGGGAGCTGACCCGCCGCGGGGTCGTGGTAGGGCGCCGCGACGATGCCGCCCGCGGCGGTGATCGCGGAGATCACCTGGGGGCTCAGCGCGCCGCTCGCCTCCGTGGGTGAGCCACCCGCGCCGTGCCAGAAGAACACCACGGGGCCGTCCTTGGTCTTCGCCGCGTCGGTCACCCAGAGCTGCACGTCGCGCGCTTTGCCGCCCGGCGCGAAGCTGGCCTTCCCGCCTGCGCCCGCCGCGACGAAGTCTGGGCAGGCGCCCGTCACCTTCGGGAGAAACTCTGTCGCTGGCGTCGTGCGCGCGGCCGGCGTGGTCGTGGTGTCGGGCGTCGCGCTCGCGTCGGGGGCGGCGCCCGCGTCGGGCTCGGTGATCGCGGTGGTCTGCGTGCTGCAGCCTGGCAGGCCGATCGAGCTGGCGATGGGCTGTGTGGCGAGCAGGAGCAGGATCGCGGCGCGAGGGGTGAGGGAGGAGGAGCGGGCCACGGCCTCAAGCTAGCACGACGGGCGTCGCCTCACTCGTCAAGAGCATTGACAAGTTCCGCGCGCGGCCGGATACCATCGACGCATGGAAAAACGCGCGCGCGCCCCGAAGGCACCGAAGCCGAGCCCCCGAGCCCCCGCGGAGCCCGCGGAGCCTGCGAAGTCTGAAGGCGTCGCCGCGCCCGGCGCCGACGGCGCGAGCACGACGCAGCTCGTGCTGCACGCGGGCCGCCTCCTCGGCGATCTCACGGTGCGCCGCATGCGCGTCCAGTTCCCCGGATTCCGCGCCTCGCACGGGCGGCTCCTTCCGCTCCTCGAGGCCGGCACCGCTCGCCTCAGCGACCTGTCGCAGCGGCTCGGCGTGAGCAAGCAGGCGGCCGGGCAGCTCGTCGAAGAGCTCGAGTCCGAGGGCTTGGTCCAGCGGGAGGCCGACCCCGCGGATCGCCGCGCCCGCCGTGTCCGCCTCACGCCGCGCGGGAAGCGCGTCGTGGCGGACGTGCGCGGGCTCCACGCGTCGTTCGACGCGGCGCTCGAGGCGCGCCTCGGCGCGCGCGACCGCGCCGCTGCCGTGGCGGCGATGCTCGAGCTGTCTCGCTGGGCGGAGAGCGCGGCGCACGGGCCTTCGGCTGACTAGAGCAGCCTTGGGGCGAAGCGCCCGCCGCGGAGCCGCCACCAGGCGCGCCGCGTCGCGTTCGCTCGACGGCGGCGCGACCATTTGCGACAGTGCGCGCCATGGAGCACGCGCGCACGATCGTCGTGGGGGCTGGCATGAGCGGGCTCGCGGCCGCCGCCGCCCTCGGCAAGGGGCACGACACCCGAGTCTTCGAGGCCGACCGCGAGATCGGAGGGTACTGCAAGACCGTCAAGCAAGACGGCTTCGTGTGGGACTACTCGGGGCATTTCTTCCACTTCAAGCACCCTGAAATCGAGGCCTGGCTGCGCGAGCGAATGCCGGGCCAGGAGATCCGCACGATCGAGAAGCGGAGCTTCATTTCTCACTCGGGCGGCGCGCGGCGCATCGACTTCCCGTTCCAAAAGAACATCCACCAGCTGCCGAAGGAGGAGCTCATCGACTGCCTGGTCGATCTCTACTTCGCCCGCGCGCCGCGCGAGCTGCTCGGCCCCGACGCTCCGCCGGCGCCCGCCGAGGAGAGCTTCAAGGACATGCTCTACGCCCGCTTCGGGCGCTCGATCGCCGAGAAGTTCCTCATCCCTTACAACGAGAAGCTCTACGCGTGCGATCTCGGCCGCCTCGACAAAGACGCGATGGGGCGGTTCTTCCCCCACGCGGACCTCACGGCGATCGTGCGCAACATGCGCGCGCCCGACAACAGCTCGTACAACGCGACCTTCACCTACCCCGAGGGCGGCGCCATCGAGTACGTGCGGGCCGTCGCGAGCGAGGTCGCGCCCTCCGCGCTCGCGCTGTCGGAGCCCGTCACGCGCATCGACCTCGACGCGAAGGTCGTCACCACCCCGCGCCGGCAGGTGAGCTTCGACCGGCTCATCTCGTCGGCCCCGCTGAACCGCCTCGCGGCGCTCACCGGGATAGAGCACGACGCGTCGGTGTTCTCGTGGAACAAAGTGCTCGTGTGGAACCTGGGGTTCGACCGAAAGGGCCCCGACGACGTGCACTGGATGTACTACCCGGACCGCGCCACCTCGTTCTACCGCATCGGCTTCTACGACAACATCTTCGGCGCCGACCGCATGAGCCTCTACGTGGAGCTCGGGTATCCCGCTGACGCCAAGGTCGACGCCGAGGGCATGCGCGCGCGCGTGCTGGCCGACCTCGAGCGCGAGGGCATCGTCGCTGGTCACGAGCTCGTGTCCTCGCACAGCGTGGTGATGGACCCTGCTTACGTGCATATTACACGCGAATCCATCGCCGAGACCGATCGCCTGCGGGCCGAGCTCGGCAAGCGCCACGTGCATTCGATTGGCCGTTACGGGGGGTGGACCTACTGTTCTATCGAGGACAACATCGTCGAGGCGCGCGCGCTCTGCGCGGAGCTCGGCGCGTGACGACGTGTGACGACGGGTGACGAGAACCAAGGAGAGACGATGAGCTTCGAAGGAAAGGCGCTCCGCGTGGTGCGCGAAGGCGCGGTCGCCGAGGTCGTGCTGCTCGGACCCGGCAAGGGGAACGCGATGGGCCCCGACTTCTGGGCCGAGTGCCCCGAGGTGTTCAACCGGCTCTCGAAGGACGACGAGGTGCGCGCGGTCGTGCTCTATGGCCAGGGCGAGCACTTCACGTTCGGGCTCGACCTCAAGGGCATGATGCCCACGCTCATGCCCCACCTCGCGCCGCCCAACCTCGCGAAGCAGCGGACGGGCCTCTACGAGCTGGTGCTCGATCTGCAGCGCTCGTTCGACGCGGTGGAGGCGTGCAAGAAGCCCGTGATTTGCTGCTTGCACGGCCACGCCATCGGCGGCGGTCTCGACCTCGCCACGGCGTGCGACGTACGCCTCGCGAGCGCCGACGCGAAGATCTCGGTGCGCGAGGTGCGCGTCGCCATGGTGGCCGATCTGGGGAGCCTCCAGCGGCTCCCGCGGATCGTGGGGCAGGGGGTCACCCGGGAGCTCGCCTACACCGGCAAAGACATCGACGCGGCCCGCGCCCTCCGCGTGGGCCTCGTGAACGACGTGCTCCCCGACAAGGCGAGCCTGCTCGAGAGCGCTCGCGCGATGGCGCGCCAGATCGCAGACAACTCGCCGCTCGTCGTCTCGGGCATCAAGGAGGTGCTCGACTTCGGCGAGCGCTCCCACGTGCGCGACCGCGAGCGCTTCGTCGCCGTGTGGAACGCGGCCTTCCTCGCCTCGAACGACCTGGCGGAGGCGATGGCCGCGTTCATGGAGCGCCGCGCGCCCGTCTTCAAGGGCGATTAGCCAGCGGGGGAGCGGGCATGCGCGCCCCGCGCCAGACGCCCGGGCTCACGAGCGGCCGCTGGGGCGCCGCATTTTGAACGCCTGAGTCCCCTGCTTGCAGAACGAGGTGAGCATCGAACGCACGGCGCCGAGCCGCGGGTTCGGGGGCTTGCCCGCGCCGAGCAGCGCGAGCTGGTTCTCGTACCAGGTCACGTCGAGCGCGGCGATCCGGTCCAGCGCCCGGACGCCCGTGCTGAGCTTGCGCGCTTGGCTCTCCACCGCCTCGCCCCCGAGCGCGCGCCGGGGGAGCTCCGGCTCCACGCAGAGCGAGCGCGCGAGCCCGACGAGGTCGACCGCGCCGCTCCGGATGGGGGCCGCCATGCCGCTCGCGGTGCGGAAGCCGCCGGTCACCGCGAGCGGTACGTCCACCTTCGCGCGGAGCGCCTCGACGAACGTGAGGAAATACCCCTCACGCTCCGCCGTGCTCGGTCGCTGCGCCCCGGTCATCGCGGGCGCCTCGTAGGTGCCACCCGACACCTCGACGAGGTCCACGCCCGCCTCCGCGAGCCAGGTGATCACCTGGAGCGAGTCCTCCTCCGAGAAGCCGCCCTTCTGGAAGTCGGCGGAGTTTATCTTGATGGCGACCGGGAACGCGGGCCCCACCTGGGCGCGGATCTCCCGGTACACCGCCAGCACGAAGCGGGCGCGGTTCTCCAGCGAGCCGCCCCAGCGGTCGTCGCGCCGGTTGTGGTGCGGCGACAAGAACTGGCTCACGAGATACCCGTGGGCGCCGTGGATCTGCACGCCGGTGAAGCCGGCCTGCTTGGCGATGGCCGCCGTGGCGCCGAAGCGCGTGATGAGGTCCTGGATCTCGGCCTCGGTGAGGGCGCGGGGCGTGCGGAAGGCGGCCGCGAACGCGGGGCCGAACGGCACGGCCGAGGGCGCGACGGTCTCTTTCGACAGGAACGCGGGCGACTGTTTGCCGGGGTGGTTCAGCTGCATCCACAAGTGAGCGCCACAGGCCGTGCCGGCGGTGGCCCACGCGCGGAGCGCCTCGAGATCGCGATCGTCCTCCACGACCACGTTGCCGGGCTCGCCGAGCGCGCGGCGGTCGATCATCACGTTGCCCGTGACGGCGCCCCCCCCCCCCCCCCCCCCCCCCCCCCCCCCCCCCCCCCCCCCCCCCCCCCCCGGGCCCGCGGGGCCCCCCCCGCGGCGGGCGCGGGGGGGGGGGGGGGGGGGCGGGCCGCCGGGCCCCCCCCCCGCCCCCCCCCCCCCGGGGGGGGGGCCCCCCCCCCCCCCCCCCCCCCCCCCCCCCCCGCCCCCCCCCCCCCCCCCCCCCCCCCCCCCCCCCCCCGCCGCCCCCCCCCCCCCCCCCCCCCCCCCCCCCCCCCCCCCCCCCCCCGGCCCGGGCCCCCCCCCCCCCCCCCCGGCCCGGCCCCCCCCCCCCCCCCCCCCCCCCCCCCCCCCCCCCCCCCCCCCCCCCCCCCCCCCCCCCCCCCCCCCCCCCCCCCCCCCCCCCCCCCCCCCCCCCCGCCCCCCCCCCCCCCCCCCCCCCCCCCCCCCCCCCCCCCCCCCCCCCCCCCCCCCCCCCCCCCCCCCCCCCCCCCCCCCCCCCCCCCGGGGCCCCCCCCCCCCCCCCCCCCCCCCCCCGGCCCCCCCCCCCGGCCCCCCCCCCCCCCCCCCCGGCCCCCCGGGCCCCCCCCCCCAAGACCCGCCCCCCCCCCCCCCCCCCCCCGGGCCCCCCCCCCCCGGGGGGGGGGGGGGGCGGGGGCCGCCCGCGGCCCCCCCCCCCCCCCCCCCCCCCCCCCCCCCCCCCCCCCGCCCCCCCCCCCCGGAAAAAGGAGGCCCCCGCCCCCGGGGGGGCCCCCCCGCGCCCCCCCCCCCCCCCCGCCCCCCCCCCCCCCGGCGGGGGCCCGGGGGGGGGTCGGGGGGGGGCGGCCCGGGCCCCCCCGCCCGCCCCCCCCCCGGCCCGGCCCCCCGCCCCCCCCCCCCCCCCCCCCCCCCCTCCCCCCCCCCCCCCCGCCCCCCGCCCCGGCCCCCCCCCCCCCCCCCCCCCCCCCCCCCCCCCGGCCCCCCCCCCCCCCCCGCCCCCGCCCCCCCCCCCCCCCCCCCCCCCCCCCCCCCCCCCCCCCCCCCCCCCCCCCCGGGGGGGGGGGGGCGGGGGCCCCCCCCCCCCCCCCCCCCCCCCCCCCCCCGCCGGGGGGGGGGGGGGGCCCCCCCCCCCCCCCCCCCCCCCCCCCCCCCCCCCCCCCCCCCCCCCCCCCCCCCCCCCCCCCCCCCCCCCCCCCCCCCCCCCGCCGCCCCCCCCCCCGCGGCCGCCCCGGCCGCCCCCCCCCCCCCCCCCCCGCCCGGGGGGGGGGGGGGGGCCCCCCCCCCCGGCCGGGGGCCCCCCCCCCGCCCCCCGCGCCGCCGGGGGGGGGGCCCCCCCGGGCCCCCCCCCCCCCCCCCCGGTCCCCCCCCCCCCCCCCCGCGGGGGGGACCCCCCCCCCCCCCCCCCCCCCCCCCCCCCCCCCCCCCCCCCCCCCCCCAGAGGCGCTCCACCGTTGCCTCCAGCTCGCGCTCCGCGAGGAGGCCCAGCGGCTCACGCTCGACGAGCTGCTCTCGCGCAAGGAAGACCTCGGCGCCGCGCTGGTGGCGCGTGCCCGCGACGCGTGCGCGGCCCTCGGCCTCACGCTCGTGTCGGCGGGGCTCCGCGACGTGATCTTGCCGGGCGAAATGCGCGCGATCCTGGGCCAGGTGGTCGAGGCCGAGCGCCGCGCGCAGGCGAACCTCATCACCCGCCGCGAAGAGACCGCGGCCACGCGCAGCCTCCTCAACACCGCGAGGCTTCTCGACGAGCACCCGACCCTGCTGCGCCTGAAGGAGCTCGAGCACGCCGAGCGCATCGCCGAGAAGATCGGCAGCCTCACCGTCGTGGGCGGGCTCGACGCCCTCGTGCCCCGTATCCGCGAGGCGCTCGCGAACGAGTAGCGCCGCGCTCGCGAGGCTGCTGGCCGGCGAGGCGACCCGGCTCGTAGATTTTCGCGTGGGAGTGACACCCGAGGTGGTAACAGGTCACCCGTGGGCACTCCCCTCGTCGTCGCGACCAGCGTGAAGAAATCGTTCGTCCACATGGGGCGGCCGCTCGAGGTCCTGCGCGGCATCGACCTCACCATCGACGAGGGCGAGTTCGTCGGCATCGTCGGGCAGTCCGGCGCCGGCAAGAGCACGTTCCTCCACTGCATCGGCACGCTCGACGTCATCACGGGGGGCTCCCTGAAGCTCGGGGCCGACGAGCTCTCGGGGCTCTCGAGCTCGCGCCTCGCGGGCCTGCGTAACCGCATGATAGGGTTCGTGTTTCAGTTTCATCATCTCCTGCCCGAGTTCAACGCGCTCGAGAACGTGATGATGCCCGGGCTCATCCAGGGGCGGCCGCGCAAAGAGCTCGAGCGGGCCGCGAACGATCTCCTCGCCGAGGTCGGCCTCGCGAACCGCGCCTCGCACCGGCCGGGCGAGCTGTCGGGCGGAGAGCAGCAGCGCGTGGCGCTCGCGCGCGCCCTCGTGCTCCAGCCGAAGCTCCTCCTCGCGGACGAGCCCACCGGCAACCTCGACTCGAAGACCAGCGACCAGATCCACGAGCTGTTCTTCTCCATCAACGCCACGCGCGGCACGACCATCATCGTCGTGACCCACAACATGGCGCTCGCCGACAGCATGCCGCGCAAGGTGACCCTCCGGGACGGCCGGGTCCTCCACGACGAGCGGCGCGACGACGCGCCCTATCGGAGCGAGAGCGCAGGTTGAGCGGCGACACGATGAGGTCGCGCGTGATGGTCGACGCGTGAGCGACGCGCCGCACGCGCCGCACGCGCCGTCGGACGCGAGCGTGTGCCTCGACGGGTTCGTCATGCCCGCGCCCGGCCTCGACGACGAAGAGGGCCCGCGGGTGCCCTGGGGCCTGCCGCCCGTGATCGACGCGCACGTGCACCTCTTCCCCGATCGCATGTTCGACGCGATCTGGCGGTGGTTCGAGGCCCACGGCTGGCCCATTCGCTACCCCCTGAAGACGCCGGAGGCCATCGCGTTTCTGAAGGCGCGCGGTGTGGAGCACGTGGTCGCGCTCACGTACTCGCACAAACCGGGCATGGCGCGGGCCCTCAACGCATACGCGGCCGAGCTCGCGCGGCGCGAGCCGTTCGTCACCGCCCTGGGCACCGTGCTGCCAGGCGAGCCCGACGCCGAGGCCATCGTGGACGAGGCCTTCGCGCTCGGGCTGTCGGGGCTCAAGCTCCACTGCCACGTGCAGTGCTTCTCGCCCGACCACGACGCCGTCGGGCCCATCTACGAGGCCTGCGCGCGCCGAGGTCTGCCGCTCGTGATGCACGCGGGGCGCGAGCCTCGCAGCCTGGCCTACCGCCGCGATCCGCACGAGCTCTGCGCGGCCGAGCGCACCGAGCGGGTGCTCCGCGACCACCCGACGCTCAAGCTCTGCGTGCCCCACCTCGGCGCCGACGAGTTCGACCCCTACCTCCGGCTGCTCGAGCGCCACGAGAACCTCTGGCTGGACACCACGATGATGCTCGCGGACTACTTCCCCATGAAGCCGAGCCCGCTGTTCTTCGCCCGCCCGGAGCGCGTGCTCTACGGCACCGACTTTCCGAACCTCCCCTACGCGTGGGACCGCGAGCTCACGAGGCTGCGGGCGCACGGCGTCCGCGAGGGCGATCTCGAGGCCGTGCTCGCCGGCAACGCGCGGCGCCTCTTCGGGCTCGGCGCGCCCGGATAGTTCATGAGGTTCATGCGACGGGCACCGAGACGCAGCGAAAAGCTCGCACTTCACGGGGCTCAGGCCCTCACCACTTGAGCACGACGGACGACGGCGTCACGAACGCCTCGCAGCCGTCGACGGCGACCTCGACCGGGGCCGTCACGCTGCCCCCGGGCTCCTTCGCCTCCTTCGACGAGACCTCGGCGCGCGGCACCACCTGCTCCGGCCGGAGCGATCGCACGAGCTCCGGCGGGCACACGAGCCGCACGTCCACTTCGGCGGGCTTCGCCTTCGCCTTCGCGTTTCCCACCACCACGACGGCGAGCCGCGGGAAGGCGCGCTCGGCCGTCTCGCGCACGATGGTCGCCGTCACGAACACGGTGCGGGGCTCGGCGCGCATGCGGGCGGGCAGCCCCACGATCGCGAGCTCGCGCGGGTAGGCGCCTTCGGACAGGCCGCGCACGTCGAACGCGCCGATCTTCACGTCGGTGAGGGCCATCACATCGGTCGCGGGGCCCGTGACGCTCACCTTGGTGGGGTCGGCCAGGGGCGCGCCTTTCACCACGTACCCCGCCGCCGGTGTGCCGACGACGCTGACCTGCACGGGGATGTCACGCTTGATGCGATCCTCCCACGCGACGTCGACGCCCGCGGGGTCGAAGTCGACCACCTCGAAGCGGGAGCCCGCGGGCCCGTGCACCATCTGCGGCTCGAAGGTGACGTGACCCGACTTCGCGTTGCGGAGGTCGAGCTGGAGGCCGAACGCGCTCGCGCGGAGGTTGTCGATCTCCGCGCTCGAGCCCTTGATCGTTATGCGCACGTTCGTGAGCAGCGCGTCGACCAGGACCTTGTCCTCGCGGTCGGGGAGGCGCGCCTCGAGGTTCACCACGAGGGTGCGTTTCGCGTCCTGGCCGCCGTGGCCCAGCGAGAAGAGCACGAGCGCGCAAGCGAGGCTGAGGAGCTTCAGCCGCCAGTTCTCGAGGGCGGCCGCGAAGAGCGTGGGCGCGGCGGCCGTCATCCTGCGCTCCCCTCGCCGCCGTCGCCGCGGGTGGACGTGGGGGCATCATCAATGACCTTGACTATCGGCTCCATGCGCTTCATGGGCCGCGAGAGCTCGAGGCTCGTGACGAGCGAAGGCACCGACTCGTCGGGCACGGGCGCGGAGAGCAGCGGGGCCTTCAGCGTCCCCGGCATGGGGGTCATCTGCCGGGGGACCTTCACTGGCACGAGCGAGCCGGGGAGCGGGGTCTTGCCCACGGGCGCGATGCTGCCGGGCACGGGGGTCTTCGCGGCGCGCGGGGGCCCCTTGCCCTTCTCGCTCGCCGGCGCGCGGGCCGCGGGCGCAGTGCGCTTCGCCTGCGACGCCTTCCCGAAGAGCCCGACCAGCGCCTCTTTGAGGGCCGCGCCGTCGACGTTCGGGATGATGTTGCCGTTGAAGAAGAGGCTCACGGTGCCGCGCTCCTCCGAGACCACGACGACCACGGCGTCGGTCTCGTCGGTGATGCCGATCGCGGCTCGGTGTCGCGTGCCCATCGACTTGTCGAGGACCTTCGTGTCGGGGAGCGGGAAGAACGCGCCGGCCTTCGCGATGCGGAGGTTGCGAATGATGATGGCGCCGTCGTGCAGCTTGTTCGCTCCCTCGGGGACGAAGAGCGACACCAAGAGATCGCGCTGCACGGCGGCGTCGATCGTGGTGCCCTGCGCGTTCGCGAACTCGTCGAGGTTCGCCTCCTGCTCGAGGCAAATGATGGCGCCCATGCGGTGCCGCGCGAGCTCGGTCGCCGCGGCCACGATCTCGTCGATCACGCGGGTCTCTTGCTGCCGCGAGAAGCCCACGAGCGCGCCCGACCCGACGCGCATGAGGCCACGCCGGATGTCGTTCTGGAAGACCACGACGACGAGCACGAAGATCGACGAGAGCAGCGTGGAGAGGACGTTGAAGAGCGTCACGAGCCCCGCCCAGCGCGACACCACGTACGCGAGCAGAATGAGCCCGAGGCCGAGGCCCATCTGCATCGCGCGCGTGCCGCGCATGACGAGCAGGCCGCGGTAGACCACGTAGGCCACGATGAGCACGTCGGCGATGTCGAGCAGCACCTGCTGCGCCGGCCGCCGCGCGAACAGCTGGAGGAAGCCCTCTAGCATGGGGCCTCCCGATCGGATTGGTGGCCGCTCGGGGCGCGCGGATCGCGCCCTGCGCGTGGGTCGTCGGGCGCGCCGAGCAGCGCGTCGAGGGTGAGCGCCTGCTGGGTCTCGCGCACGTCGTGCACGCGCACGATCGCCGCGCCGCACCGCTGCGCGTGGACCGCCGCCGCGAGAGAGGCGCCGAGACGCTTCTTGGGGTCAGGCTCGCTGCAGGCGGCGCCGAGGAACGACTTGCGGCTCGCGCCGACGAGCACAGGGCCGCCGGCGCGTCGCACGAGCTCGCGCGTGCGCCGCAGCAGCTCGAGGCTGTGGGCCGCGCTCTTGGAGAAGCCGAGCCCGGGGTCGAGCACGATCGCGCGGGGGGCGACGCCCGCCGCGATGGCGCGGGCGCGGGCGCGCTCGAGGTCGGCGAGCACGTCGTCGACCACGTCGCCGTACGCGTGCTCGGGCCACGCGCCGAAGCCGGCCATGTCGGCCTGGGACCCCCGCGCGTGCGACAGCACGAGCGCGGCGCCGTGTCGCGCGACGACGCCCGCGAGGTCGGGATCGGAGAGCAGCGACACGTCGTTCACGGCGTGGGCGCCGCGCGTGAGCGTGCGCTCGGCGACCTCGGCCAGCGTGGTGTCGACGGAGACGACGACCCGCTCCGCCGCGCGCGCCACGACCTCCTCGATCCGCGCGAGCTGCGCGTCTGCCGGCACGCGCGCTGCGCCGGGGCGAGTGGACTCTCCGCCGATGTCGACGATGCCGGCGCCTTCGCGTACGAGCCGATCGACCTGGGCGAGCGCCGCCTCGGGATCGGCCGTGAGGCCGCCGTCGCTGAAGCTGTCTGGAGTGACGTTGCAGACGCCCATCAAGGCGGCCAGGCCTCGCGCGTTCGCGCGGGCGACCTCCTCGAAGAAGCGGGCGGCGCCGCTGCAGACTCCTCCTTCCAATGAGCCTCCCCAGCGAGGCTCGATCGCGCGCTCCGCGCGCCGCTCGTGGCGGTCATTGGAGAGTCGGAGTCGGGTCTCGCTCTCACAGCCCTAGCAAGACCCGGGCCTGTGAGCAATTCGTTTGCGACGCCTCCTGGAGGCCGAGGAGATCGTGCCAGATCTCTGGGCACCACGCAACCTGCCGTGATTCGAATAAACTCGCTTGATTTCGAGCATTTGAATGGGAATCTCTGATGTATGGGGAAGGTGATTGATTCCTCGGGTGTGTGGGCACGACGCCTCGGGGCCGCGGCCGTGGCCGTGGGCTTGCGTGTCGGCGTCGCGGGGGCGGCGGTGACGGGCACAGTGGGGGACCCCACGGGGTTCGTGACGGAGGGGGCGGCCGCGGCGCGCGCCTCGTCTCCACCGACTCCCCCCGTGGTGGAGCGGGTGGTGGGCCAGGTCACCGTCGAGTCGACGTTCCAGGCGCCGGAGCGGCGGTGGAGGCTCCTCGACGACGCGTTCTGGCAGGTGGCGGGGCTCGGTGACATCGAGCCGCCGGCGATCACCGACGCGCGCGAGGGCACGCGCGGCGCGTGCTCGGAGGGCATGGTCGAGGTGCGCGGCCAGATGAAGGACGACGCGGGCCACTGGTTCGGGGTCGACGGGCTCCAGCAGCTCACCTGCAAGCGCTGGGTGAGCCGCAAGTTCCCGGAGCGCTGCGCGGAGTACGACGCCACGGCGTGGCAGGTGCGGTCGCGGTCGCTGAAGACGCGCCCCATGCACTACTGCATCGACCGGTTCGAGTACCCGAACCGCGTGGGCGCGCACCCCATCGTGATGGTCGACTGGCACGAGGCCTCGGCGCTCTGCGCGGGCGAGGGCAAGCGGCTCTGCACCGAGGACGAGTGGACCTTCGCGTGTGAGGGTGAAGAGGCCACGCCTTATCCCTACGGCTTCGCGCGGGATCCGGCCGCCTGCGTCGTCGACAAGCCGTGGCGCCCCTGGGGTCGCTTTGGCAAGCGCTCCTCCCTCACCACGCTCCTCGAGCTCGACAAGCTCTGGCAAGGCGAGCCCTCCGGCAGCCGCCCCGGGTGCCGGAGCGCGATGGGCGTCTACGACCTCACGGGCAACGTCGACGAGTGGACCCGGAGCTCGCGCCCCGGCGAGCGCCCGTCGGTGCTCAAGGGCGGGTACTGGGGGCCGGTGCGCGCGCGCTGCCGCCCCGCGACCAAGGCGCACAACCAGAGCCATCGCTTCTACCAGCAGGGCCTGCGCTGCTGCGGCGACGCGCCCGGAGCGTGATCCGCGCGCGGGAGGGCCCGGGGCGACCTCATCCAGCGCACGGCGGACTCGCCTGCCGGGACACGAGGTGGGCGTCGGCACGGGCCGCGCGCCCAAGAAAGGGTTGCGCGTCCGCGGCGAGTCAGAGAGGGTCTCACCCATGAGCTCGGACGAGTCGTTCGCCAAAGCCCTCTACTTCGGAGATGTCTCCGAGAGCCTCGTTTTTCCCTGGCCGGAGCCGGCCCAGGCGGAGGTCGACGTCGTGCACGCGCTCACGGCGAGCCTGCGACGGTACGCGGCGAAGCACGTCGACTCGGCGGCGATCGACCGCGACGAAGAGATCCCCACGGAGGTGCTCCGTGGGCTGGGCGAGCTCGGGCTGTTCGGCATGCTGGTGCCGAAGCAGTACGGCGGCGCGGGGCTCTCGCAGACCGCGTACGCGCGGGTGATTCAGGAGCTCGCGGGCATCGACGCCTCCCTCGGCGTCACGGTCGGCGCGCACGCGTCGCTCGGCACCATGGGGCTCGTGCTCTTCGGCACCGAGCGGCAGCGGGCCACGTACCTGCCTCGGCTCGTGTCGGGAGACACGCTCGCCGCCTTCGCCCTCACCGAGCCGGGCGCGGGCAGCGACGCGAGCGCGATCCAGACGTCGGCGGTGAGAGACGGCGACTCCTTCGTGCTGAACGGTACGAAAATTTGGACCTCGAACGGCGGCGTGGCCGACCTCTTCACGGTCTTCGCGCGCACGTCTCCGGCGGAGTACGGCGCGAAGCCGCGGCTCACCGCCTTCCTCGTGGAGCGCGGCCCCGGCGTGACCAGCGGCAAGAACGAGAAGAAGCTCGGCATCCGCGGGAGCTCCACGACCTCGGTCACGCTCGACGGCGTGCGCGTGCACGAGTCGAACGTGCTCGGCGAGGTGGGACGCGGCTTCAAGGTCGCGATGGAGATCCTGAACCGCGGTCGTCTGAGCCTCGCCTCGGGGTGCGTCGGCGCGTCGAAGCGGCTGCTCCGGCTGGCGGTCGAGCGCGCCGAAGAGCGCAAGGCCTTCGGCCGCCCGATCGGCGGCTTCGGGCTCATCAAGGACAAGATCGCGCGGATGGTCGCGGAGACCTTCGCCCTCGAGAGCATGACCTACCTGACGACCGGGACCGTGGACTCGCGGCCGGGTGACCACTCGGTGGAGAGCGCCGTCTGCAAGGTGTTCGGCTCGGAGACCCTCGACCGCGTCGCGAACGAGGCGCTCCAGATCGCGGCAGGTGCAGGATACATGCAATCCTACCCGTACGAGCGAATCTACCGAGACGCGCGCATCAACCTCATTTTCGAGGGAACCAACGAGATCCTCCGGTGTTTCGTCGCGCTGTCCGGGATGCAGGGCCCGGGGCGCGAGCTCTCGGAGGTCGCCAAGGCCGTGCGGGAGCCCATCAAGGGCTTCGGCTTGCTGAGCGAGTTCGCGATGCGAAAGGCCCGCTCGGCGCTCTCTCGCGACCGCCTGTCGCACATCCACCCTGCGCTCGAGGCCGAGGGCGACGTGCTCGGCGAGTACGCGACGCTCCTCGCGAAGCACGCCGACCGCACCATCCGGCGTCACGGCAAGATGGTGCATGAGATGCAGTTCCCCCAGAAGCGCGCAGCCGACATGACGATCGACCTCTACGCGATCGCCGCCGTGCTCTCGCGCACGAGCCGCGCGCTCGAGCGGCACGGCCTCGAGGGGAGCAAGCGCGAGGTCGACATGACCCGCATGTTCGTCGCGTCCGCGCGGCGGCGCCTCGCCGGCTGCGTCGCCGAGCTCGAGGAGAACGACGACGAGCTCCGCAAGAGCATCGCCGAGCGCGCCTACGTCGACGGTGGCTATCCGTTCGACGTGATGTAGCGGCCCTCGAGCACGCCATCTCCTCAGCCGGGCAGCAGGCGATCGCGCAGGCGGTAGCCGACGCCCGGCTCCGTCACGAGGAGCTTGGGACGGGACGGATCGGCCTCGACCTTCTTCCGAAGCTCCGCCATGTGCACTCGAACGTAGTGTGTGTGTGCGGCGTAGGCGGCCCCCCAGACCTCATTCAAGATGTGGCGGTGCGTGAGCACCTTGCCGGCGTTCTGCGCGAGCAAGACGAGGAGCTTGTACTCGATGGGGGTGAGGTGGAGCTCCTCACCGCCGCGGGAGACCTGTCGGCGGACCAGGTCGATCTTGAGATCGCCAAACTCGAGCGCTGGCGCAGGCGCAGCGACGTCTCGATTGAGCGCGTGCCGAAGCGCGACGCGCATGCGGGCGAGCAGCTCGTTCACGCCGAAGGGCTTGGTGAGGTAGTCGTCTGCGCCGGCGTCGAGGGCCGAGACCTTGTCGTCCTCGCGCCCGCGGGCCGAGAGCACGATGATGGGCACTCGGGTCCACTCGCGGAGCTGCCTCGTGAGCGCGATGCCGTCGCCGTCTGGCAGGCCGAGGTCGAGCAACACGAGCTCGGGGTTGTGGCTCGTGACCCTCATGATCGCCTCGGCCGCCCGCTCCGCTTCGAGCACCCGATACCCGTGCGAGCTCAGCGACGCGCGGATGAACTTGCGCATCTGCGGCTCGTCTTCGACGACCAGGATGACGGCGCCGAGAACGCTCATTGGCCTCCGCCGGTGGGGACGGAGGGAGGCGTCCCGCCTTGTGGGATTGAAATGTGAAAGGCCGCGCCGCCGGCCTCGCGGGTCTCGGCGCGGAGCGTCCCCCCGTGCGCCTCCACGATGCCCTTGCAGATTGGCAGTCCGAGCCCGGCGCCCGCCACGCCGGCGTGCGGGCCTCGATAGAACTTCTCGAAGACCCGTTCCTCGGCGCCGGGGGGCAAGCCCGGGCCGTGGTCACGTACCTCGATCTCGACGCTGTCGCCGTCGCGCCGCGCGTCGATCTCCAGTGGGCTCCCGCCTGGCGTGTACTTGTCGGCGTTCTCGAGGAGGTTCACGAAGACCTGCTCGAAGAGCACGGGGTCGACGCTGACGAGCGGCACGTCGGCGGCGATCGACACCGTCACCTCGCGCGCGCCGAGCCGCGCCTCGAGGCGCGTGAGCGCGGAGCCGATCATCTCGTCGAGTGGCACCCAGTCCCGCCGGAGCGCCACGCCCCCTGACTCGAGGCGCGTCATGTCGAGCAGGTTCGCCACCAAGCGCTCGAGCCGCTCGGCTTGGTCGACGATCGACTCGACGAGCTCACCCCTCGTCTCCGCGCCGAGGTTGGCGTCGTCGCGCAGCGAGGTGGCGGCGCCCGTAATCGAGGCGAGCGGCGTCCGAAGGTCGTGGGACACCGCGGAGAGCAATGATGAGCGCATTTCTTCGGTCTTGGCGCGGAGCGCGGACTGCTTCGCCTCCTCGGACAGGCGCGCCCGCTCGAGCGCCACCGCGACCTGGCGACAAAGGACGTCGAGGAAGCCCCGCTGGTCGGCGCGCATCTCCGCCTGGTCTCGCGGCACGAGCGCGAGCACCCCGAGACGCGACTGCCCCGCTCGGAGCGGCGAGCAGAGCGCTTCGGCTCCGGGCAGAGTGCCTGTCCCGAGTCCGGCCAACGCGTCGTGTTCGTGGCTCCACTTGGCCACGCCCGCGTCTCTCACGTCGAGCTCGGCCCCCTCGGGGAAGCGCCCGAGCGGCTGCAGCTCCCCGTCGGTCGTGACCCCGAGGACGATCGCCTCCGCGGAGAAGATGTCCGCCGCGTGCCGCGCAGCGATGGCCGCGATGCGGGCGGGCTCGTCGGTGGACGAGAGCTCTCGCGTCAGGGCGTAGAGCACCGCCGTGCGCTCCTCCCGCGCCTGCGCGTCGCGCTGCTGTCGCCGGCGCTTCCCGGCGAGCTCGCTCATCGCGAAGCCCACCGCGAACATCATCCCGAAGGTCAAGAAGTAGCGGCGGTCGTCTACCGAGAACGTGTGCTCCGGGGCGACGAAGAAGAAGTCGTAGCTGGCGACCCCGAGGCCGGCGGCGAGGATGGATGGGCCGCGTCCGAACCACACCGCGGCGACCATCACGGCGAGCAGGAACAACATCTCGAGGTCGGGCAGGTCCAAGAGGCCGCGCAGCACGAGCGCGAGGCCCAGGGTCCCCGCCACGAGCAGCGTCGCCGACAGGTACTGCCGTCCGGTCGAACGCCCGCTCCCCCGGGGGTCGTCGCGAGGGGGCGCCTCGCGCGCGCTGTCGCCGCGGATGACGTGCACGTCGATCTCACCGCTCCCGCGGACGATCTCGTCGAGGAGCGAGCCCCGCACGCGGTCCCACAGGCGCGAGTGCGTGGGCTTGCCGATGACGAGGCGCGTGACGTTGTGCTTCCGCGCGTAGTCGAGCAGGGCGCCCGACACGCTCGGCCCGGAGAGCCGCGTCACCGTGGCGCCGAGCGTCTCGGCGACGCGCAGGTGGGCCTCCAGCTGGAGCCGGGCGGACTCGCTCATGGGGCGCGCGGTGGTGGAGTCGACGTACGAGGCCACCCACGGGCAGCGCAGGCCGGCTGCCATGCGCGCCGCCGCGCGGATCAACCTGCCGGAGCTCGGCGCGGGACCCACGCACACCACGATTCGCTCGCCCGCGGGCCACGGCACGGCGACGCCGTGCTCTTCGCGGTACTCCCTCACGTCTTCGTCTACGCGCTGAGCCGTCCTGCGAAGGGCGAGCTCGCGGAGCGCGAGCAGGTTGCCACGCTGGAAGAAATGCGCCGCAGCGCGCTTGGCCTGATCGGGCAGGTAGACCTTCCCCTCCTTCAGGCGCGCGAGGAGCTCCTCTGGCGCGATGTCCACGAGCTCGATCGCGTCGGCGCGGTCGAGGGTCGAGTCGGGGACCGTCTCGCGCACTTGGACTCGGCTAATCTGGGCCACGATGTCGTTCAGGCTCTCGACGTGCTGCACGTTCATCGTCGTGAAGACATCGATGCCGGCGTCGAGCAGCTCCTCCACGTCTTGCCACCGCTTCGGGTGGCGCGACCCGGCGGCGTTCGTGTGAGCGAGCTCGTCGACCAGCAGGAGCTTCGGGCGCCGCCCGAGCGCCGCGTCGAGGTCGAGCTCATCGACCGTGCGTCCGCGGTAGTGCACCTTTCGCCGTGGGAGTAGCTCGAGGCCGAGCACCAGGCGCGCCGTGTCCGCCCGTCGGTGGTCCTCGACCACGCCCACGACGACGTCGAGGTGCTGGTCGGTGACGAGGTCCCGGGCGACCTGGAGCATGCGGTACGTCTTGCCGACCCCGGGCGCGAAACCAAAAAAGATTTTGAGCTTGCCGCGCTTCGCCCGCGCTTCTTCGTCCTGCACGCGCCGCAGCAGGGTGTCGGGGTCGGGTCTGTCGCGAACGTCGCTCACGCGTGAAATTTCCCTCTCTCGTGTTAAGCGCCCCGGGCGGCCAGCCCGTCAAGCGCGACGTTGAGCCAGAGGACGTTCACGCGCGGCTCGCCGAGGAGGCCCAGCGTGCGACCCTCGACATGCGCGAGCACGAGCGCTCTGACGCGGTCTGGGGGGAGCCCCCTCGCCGCCGCCACGCGCTGCACCTGGTAGAGGGCGGCCGCCGGCGAAATGTGCGGGTCGAGGCCGCTCCCCGACGCGGTGACGAGGTCGACGGGGACGGGCGTCGAGGCCTGGTCCGGATGTGCGGCACGGAGGTCGGTCACGCGCTGCCGTACGGCCGTGATGAGCGCGGGGTTCGTTGGGCCGAGGTTCGAGCCCGTCGACGACGAGGCCTTGTACGGGCTGGGCGCGGTCGCCGAGGGGCGCCCCCAGAAGTACCGAGCGTCATCGAAAGGTTGACCTATCAGGCGAGAGCCCACGACCTGCCCGTTCGCGCGCAGGAGGCTGCCGTTGGCTTGTGCTGGGAAGGCGACCTGCGCTGCGCCGGTGACCAGCAGCGGATAGGCGACTCCGGTGCTCGAGGTGAAGAGGGCGAGGAGGACCGCTGCCTGGCGAAGGACGTCGAACATGTCATTACCACCTTTCAGGTCACACCGATCGCCGTCAGCGCGACGTCGATGAGCTTGATGCACGGGAACGGGAGCAGGACCCCACCGAGGCCGTAGACGAGGATGTTCCTACGGAGGAGCGCCGGCGCGGGAGCGGGTCGGTACTGGATGCCCCGGAGCGCCAGTGGGATGAGCGCGATGATGATGAGCGCGTTGAAGATGACGGCGCTCAGCACCGACGTCGTCGGGGAATGCAGTCGCATGACATTGAGCGTTCCGAGCTCTGGATACGTCGCGACGAACGCCGCCGGGATGATCGCGAAGTACTTCGCGAGATCGTTGGCGATGCTGAACGTCGTCAGCGCCCCGCGCGTCATCAGCATCTGCTTTCCAATATGGACGATGGAGAGAAGCTTGGTCGGATTGGAGTCGAGGTCGACCATGTTGCCGGCCTCCTTCGCCGCCTGGGTGCCCGTGTTCATGGCCACCGCGACGTCGGCCTGGGCGAGGGCGGGCGCGTCGTTGGTGCCGTCCCCCGTCATGGCGACGAGGTGCCCCCTCGCCTGATAGTCCCGAATCGTCGCGAGCTTCGTCTCGGGGGTGGCCTCCGCGAGGAAGTCGTCGACTCCCGCCTCGGCGGCGATCGCGGCCGCCGTGAGCGGGTTGTCCCCGGTGATCATGACGGTCTTGATCCCTATGCGGCGCATCTCCGCGAAGCGCTCGCGGATACCCCCCTTCACGATGTCTTTGAGCTTCACCACTCCCAGCACGCGCGAGCCGTCTGCCACCACGAGCGGTGTGGCGCCTTGCTTCGCCACCTCGTCGACGATCGCGCGCACCTTGGTCGGGAAGGCGCCGCCGCTCTCCTCCACGAAGCGGACGATCGCGTCCGTAGCCCCCTTGCGAATATGCCTGCCGTCGAGGTCCACGCCGCTCATCCGGGTCTGCGCAGAGAAGGGGACGAACGTCGCGCCCAGCGCCTCGACGTCCCCCGCGAGCAGCCCGTGCTGCTCCTTCGCCAAGACCACGATCGAGCGCCCCTCGGGGGTCTCGTCGGCGAGCGACGAGAGCTGCGCCGCGTCCGCGAGCTCGCTCGACCTCACGCCAGGCGCCGGCAGGAAGTCGGTCGCTTGACGGTTCCCGAGCGTGATCGTGCCCGTCTTGTCGAGCAGCAGCACGTCGACGTCGCCCGCGGCCTCCACCGCTCTCCCCGACGTCGCGATGACGTTGGCTTGGATCATCCGGTCCATGCCCGCGATGCCGATGGCCGAGAGGAGGCCGCCGATCGTCGTAGGGATGAGACACACCAGGAGCGCGACCAAGATGGTGAGCGGCACCGGGCTGCCCTGGCTCGAGCTCGCGACCGCGTACCGCGAGAACGGGAGCAGCGTGACCGTCGCGAGGAGAAAGACGATCGTCAGCGCTGCGAGCAGAATGTCGAGCGCGATCTCGTTGGGCGTCTTCTTCCTCTTGGCGCCCTCGACCATCGCGATCATGCGGTCGAGGAACGCCTCGCCGGGGTTGCTCGTCACACGCACGACGAGCCAGTCGGACAACACGCGCGTGCCGCCGGTGACGGCGCTGCGGTCGCCGCCGCTCTCACGAATGACGGGGGCGCTCTCGCCGGTGATGGCGCTCTCGTCCACGGAGGCGACGCCCTCCACGACCTCACCGTCGGCGGGCACCAGCTCTCCCGCGGCCACGAAGACGACGTCGTCTATCCGAAGCGCCGACGACACCACCTCGTCTAGCGCCCCCGCGCGCCGCTCGGGGTCGGCTAGGCGCTCGACCACGTGCCCGGCGAAGCGCTCCGCGCTGTCGCCGCCCCGCCTCAGCCGCTTCGCGAGGATGTCCTGCCGCGCCTTGCGGAGCGTGTCTGCCTGCGCCTTGCCGCGGCCCTCGGCCATCGCCTCCGCGAAGTTCGCGAAGAGGACCGTGAACCACAGCCAGAGCGCGACGGCGAGGATGAAGCCGGGGCGGGCGTCTCCGCGACCCGTGATCGCGGCGTGGACGAACAGCACAGTCGTGAAGGCGCTCCCGACCTCCACCACGAACATCACAGGGCTTCTCACCATGCGCCGGGGATCGAGCTTCCGGAAGGCGTCGACCACGGCGGGTCGCACGATAGACATTTCAATCAACGGTCGCGCGGGATGTGCAGAATGGGACATGGCCTCGTCCTTCAATGTCCGGAGAGCTGGAGTTGCTCGACGATCGGGCCGAGCGCGAGCGCGGGGATGAACGTGAGCGCGCCCACGAGGGCGATGGTCCCTACGAGCAGCCCCACGAAGAGCGGCGTGTGCGTGGGCAGGGTCCCGGCGCTCGCGGGCACACACTTCTTCTTGGCGAGCGAGCCGGCGATGGCGAGCACCGGGACGATCACCCAGTAGCGCCCGATCAACATCGAGAGGCCTATCGCAGTCGCGTAGAACGTGCCGCTGGCCGTGAGCCCTCCGAGCGCCGAGCCGTTGTTGTTCGCGCCCGACGAGAAGGCGTAGAGGATCTCGCTGAAGCCGTGGGCGCCAGGGTTCCCGAGCGGCGCGGTGCCGGCCGGTACGACGCACGCGACCGCCGCGCCGACGAGGACGGTGGCCGCCGGCAGCAAGATGACGAGCGACGCCATCTTCATCTCGTGGGCTTCGATCTTCTTGCCGAGGAGCTCGGGAGTTCGTCCCACCATGAGCCCGGCGATGAAGACCGCGATGATCGCGTACACGAGCATTCCGTAGAGTCCGGAGCCCACGCCACCGAAGATGATCTCGCCGAGCTGAATCAGCCACATGGGCGCGAGTCCACCCAGCGGGGTGAAGCTGTCGTGCATGGCGTTCACGGACCCGTTGGAGGCCGCGGTGGTCGCGGTCGCCCACAGCGCGCTGTTGGAGATGCCGAAGCGGACCTCCTTGCCCTCCATGTTCCCGCCCGAGGAGAGGGCGGACGCGACCTGATCCACGCCTTGGCTGCCGAGGAGCGGGTTGCCCGCCTGCTCGAAGGCCGTCGTGGCCACGAGCAGTGGAATGAAGACCGCCAGCATCGCGGCGAACACGGCCCAACCCTGGCGTCGGTCCTTCACCATGTCGCCGAAGGTGAAGCAGAGGGCCGCCGGGATGAGCACGATCGCGAGCACCTCCAGGAAGTTGGAGACCGGCGTGGGGTTCTCGAAGGGGTGCGCCGAGTTGGCGTTGAAGAACCCGCCGCCGTTGGTCCCGAGCTGCTTGATGGCGATCTGCGAGGCCGCGGGCCCGAGCGCGAGCACCTGGTCGGTGACGGCGGCGCCCCCGGTCTCGGCGGTCGGATCGAGGAGGCGCGCCGCCGCCGCGCCAGAATGCGTCTGCACGACCCCCTGCGAGACGAGCAGGAGCGCCAGCACGAAGGAGAGCGGCAGCAGAACGTAGAGCGTCGACCGCGTCAGGTCGACCCAGAAGCTCCCGAGCCCGTCCGCCGTGCGCCGAGTGAACCCACGCACGAAGGCCACTAGCACGGCCATGCCGGTGGCGGCCGAGACGAAGTTTTGCACGGCGAGCCCCAGCGCCTGCGTGAGGTGACTCATCGTCGTCTCGCCGCTGTATGCCTGCCAGTTCGTGTTGGTCGCGAAGCTCACCGCCGTGTTGAACGACACCTCGGGCGTCGCGCCCGCGAGGCCAGCCGGGTTCAATGGCAACACTCCCTGCGTGCGCTGCAGCAGGTAGACGACGAGCGCTCCGAGCAGGTTGAAGACGAGCACGCTGCCCGCGTACCTCTGCCAGGTCATGTCCTCGTCTGCCCGCACGTTCGCGAGTCGGTAGAAGAGGCGCTCGACGGGGCCCATCGCGCGTCGGGCCAACGTGGCCTCGCCGGCGTACACCCGCGCCATGTACGAGCCGAGCGGCAGGGCGAGCGCGACGAGCGCGACCCCGAAGGTCGAGAACTGAACCACGGCGTTCACAGTCGAGACGGTCATGACAACTTCTCGGGGTAGAGGAGCGCAAAGCCCAGGAAGACGAGGAGGAGGGCCGCCAGGGCGGCACCGAGAATGAGCAGTGGCGTCATGACTTGACCTTCTCGCAGAGGCGAACGAAGCCCCAGGTGAGTAGGAAGAAACCGCATATGACTGTGATGAAGACGATGTCCATGAATGGGCTCCTCAACGAGACGGTCTGGGTGCGAAGCGAGCGCACGCGCCGTCGCACTCTGGAAAGCGACTGATGAAGAGTGCCTGGGTCCCGCCGCTCAGAACCACGTGGTCGCTCCGCCCGTCAGGGTGTCTTGCGAGTCGCGATTCATGACGAACGGGGTCGCGCCGCCGTCGCCCTCGACGTGGCCTCCGAAGTACATGTCGCCTCCGGCGTGGTCGTGCCGGTACTCGAGCCGAAACGACACTCGCTCGTGGGGCCGGAGGTCGACTGTGGCGGTGCCCGAGCTCACCCACGGCGCGGGCCAGAAAATGGGTGTCGCTCGGCCGGCGCCGTTCTCGGGGACGTGCTCGTAGAACACGTCGCCGCGGACGGCGAAGAAGAGCTGCTCGAGGAGCTTGAGCCGCCCGCCGATCGCGCCGGCGGCCCACCCGCTCACGCCCAGCTCGTTGGGCTCGAGACCGCCATTCGCGTGGGCGAGCAGAGAGAGCCGCGGGCTCGCGTGCCAGGTCACGTGCGAGTCGAGCAGATGACGCCACGCGCGCCCCTCGCGCGCCCCTTGGGGCGCTCGATCCCGCCGAAGTAGAGGAGCGACACCGCGATGTGGTCGCGCTTGTACGTGATCTCCGCCGAGGCGGACTTCTCGTGGTTGTTGTCGACGACCGAGTTCCAGCCGTTGTAGCCCCCGAGCGTCACCACCCACGGGTCGGAGAGCGAGTACGAGGCGCGCACGCCCGTGTGATAAAAGGGCAGTCCGAAGAAGAGGTTCGAGCGTGACCAGTTCCAGTTGTCGCGCACGGCCATGGACTCGGGGCCGATGGGTGACAAGAACAGGCCCGCGGTGACCGTGAGCCCACGACCCACTCCGAAACGATACCCAACGTTGGCCTGCTGCAGGTATTTCCAAACCTCGGGGCCCGTGGCGCTCGTCGCGCTCGCGCCCGGCGCGACAGGCTCACTCAGGTAATACGTCGAGGGGGTGTGGCCGACCTGCAGCGCGAGTCGTCCGATGAGCCCCTCATGATCCCACGCGGCGTCGAGGGCGACGTTCGACAGGGTCAGCGTGTTGTGCCTGTTGTCGAAGCCTCGGAAGTGGGTAATTCCGTTGGAGGGTACGTTGAAGTTCCATTGGTAGGCCGCCTCCGCGTAGCCGCCGAGCACGAACGAGCTCGTCGCGGCCTTCGCCGCGGGGGCTGGTGGCGCGGCGGTCGTCGCGCCCCCTCTCTCGGGGGGCGCGGCGGGCGTGGCGTCTCGCCCGGCCTCGACCTGACGCGCAGGGGCGGGCAGCGGTTGGCTCTCTGGCGAGGCTGGCGGCGCGCCGAGTGGCGCGTCGCGGGGCGCACGGGCGTCGGGCTCCTCTGCGAGGGTCGGGCGGGAGAGCGCGAGGACGAGCGCGGCGACGAGCGCGGCGACGAGCGCGGCGGCGAGCCTTGGAGCGGTGCGGCGGGACGGCGAGTGCATGGGTGACTCCGTGCACCGTCGTCGTACCGCCTCCCCTATCTCGGCGCGGTCAAGGTGGGCCGCCGTGGCGTCAAGAAAGGATCAACGTCGCGTCGGCGGCCGCTCCGCACCGGGTGGCGCCAGGCGGCCCAGACGACCTGGGCGCGCCGACGTCGTTGGCCGGGGCGAAGCGGTCGCCGCTGCCTACGAAGAGCCGAGCGGCGGGCTCGCGCGGCGCGGGGGCTCGTCGGGTGGCGCGGCGTCGCGAGGCGCGCCGCATTCGACGCGCGCGGTCTCTTCGCGTGCGCGCGCCGCGGCGAGGGCCGCGATTTGAGCGAGCCGCTCGTTGGGCTCCTCGACGGCGCCGCCGGGCGTCCACCGGACGAACGTCTGGGCGAGGTCCAGCACGGGCGAACGGCGAGGCAGCGTGAGGAGCGGCGAGTGAGCGAGCGGCGAGAAATCGCCTGCCTCCGGGCGGTAGCCGATCGCGACGCGCACCACGCTGCCCGAAGGGAGCTCGCGGAGGAAGTAGTCGCCGAGGGTCGCGTGGACGTCGTGGTCGCGCACCACCGTGCGAGGCCCCCCCCAGCTCGGCTCGATGACGAGCGCTCGCAGAACGACCACGCCTGGCCCGCGCCCCGCGCGGACGCGCACGAGCAGCTCCTCACGCACCTCCCAGTAGACGAAGAGGGTCTCGGGATCGACTGAGATCGCGACGCACTCGGTCACGTCGTAGCGGGGCGGCAGGGGCCTGTCGTTCAGCATCGCGGGCACGGGCTCGCGCGCGGGCTCGCTCGGCGGGGCGGTGGGCGCGGGGGCTTTCGCCGCGGCCTCGACGACGGGTCTCTCCCGGGGGGCCACGGCGTCGTCGGGCTCAGGGGCGTCGGCCGCCGCTGGCGCGGCGCTGGCGGCGCTCGCCTCGTCTCCCTCGGGGGCGGTGGTCGTCTCCTCGGCCTCGGGCGCAGCCTGGGGCTCTTCGGGCTCGGGCGGCAAGGGCTCCTTCGGCGGCGCGTAGGCCGAGTCCTCGAGGGTCGCGAGCAGCCGGCGGGCCTCCGCGTGGTCCGGCTCCTCGTCGAGGACCCGTCGCAGCGTCTCGACGGCGCGGGCCGTGTGCCCCTGCGACGCGTAGATTTGAGCCAGCGTGACCGTGGGCAGCGGCGCCACGCGGGGGGCGCGCCGTGGGGGCTCGACCGCGATGTTGCGGATGAGCGACGCGGCCTCCGGCAGGTGCAGCCCGCGCTCCACCACGCGCGCCACGAGGTCGCGCGCGAGCCCAAAAAAGCCCCGCGCGAGGGACGCATCGGCCCCCGGCTCCGTGGCCGAGCGCAGCAGGATCTCGTCGACGAGCTCGGGCCGCGTGAGGATGCGCGGCCGCGTGATGCCGTGCTCCTCGGCCAGCCGAATGAGCGCCTCGCGATCGAGGGCGTCGAGACTCGCTCGTTTCATGGTACCTCCGGGCGAAGTGCCCCGTACGAGAGGTACCAAAGCGACAAAAGCGCGGGTACCGAAAACCGCCGTGGGTGCCGTTCTCTCTCGTGCACGGCGCCCGCCGCGCCGTGCTAAGGGGTCGCCGTGGCTGAAGCCGACGCCCCTCACCCTCACGATCCCGGTGGGCCTCTGGGCCCGCGCGTGATCCGGGTCGACCCCTGGCTTGGGCTGCCGTCGCGCGCCCCGGCGTCGGCGCTCGTCATCGGTAACTTCGACGGCGTCCATCGCGGGCACGCGGCCGTGCTCGCGCAAATGGGCGCGCTCGCGGGGGAGCGGGGGCTCGCGCCGGCGGTCCTCACGTTCGAGCCCCACCCGGCGGGGGTCCTCGGCCGACCCGAGCCGCCGCGGCTCACCACCGTGGCCCGCAAGGCCGCGCTCTTCGGGCGCCACGGCGTGGTGGAGATCATCGTGGCGCGCTTCTCGAGCGCGTTCGCCGAGACCCCCCCCGAGGGCTTCCTGAACGACCTCGTCTTCGGGGCGCTCGCCGCGCGCGTCGTCGTCGTCGGCGACAATTTCCGCTTTGGCAAGGCGCGCGCGGGCAACTTCGCGTTTCTCGAGACGTCGGCGCGTTCTCGCGGCCTCGAGGCCTACGCCTCGGTCCTCGCGACCGACGCGGAGGGCCCGCTCTCGAGCACGCGCATCCGCGGGCTGGTCGCGGCGGGAAGCGTGCAGAGTGCAACTGAGCTCCTCGGGAGGCCCCACGCGCTGTCCGGCGTGGTGTCGCGCGGAGCCCAGAGGGGGCGGACGATAGGCTTCCCCACCGCGAACCTCGCCGAGGTCCCCGAGCTGCTCCCCGCGAACGGGGTCTACGCCGTCTCGGTCGACCTGCTCGAGGCGCCGGATGGCGCCCCGATCCGCGCGCTCGGTCACGGGGTGATGAACGTCGGCACCCGCCCGACGGTCAGCGCCGGCAGCCCCGAGCGGCACGTCGAGGTCCACCTCCACGACGCGTCGCTCGACCTCTACGACCGCCCGCTCCGCGTTCACGTGCGCGAGCGCGTGCGTGACGAGCGCAAGTTCGAGAGCTTCGAGGCGCTCCGCGAGCAAATCGTGAAGGACTCGGCCGCCGCGAGGGCGCTCACGTCCGCCATCCCCGTACCCGAGCGCGGCGGCTTCGACTGAGGCGCCGACCGTCGGGTGGCTGCGTTACGGCACGCACGCCGGATCGAACAGCTCCGGGCGGTATTCGAAGTGCATCGTGTCGTAGTGGTACCAGCGGCCACCCCACGCGAAGCCTTCGCTCTCGAAGATGTCGACGATGGCCTGGGGGATCGAGTTTTTCCAGGTGAAGCGACCCTGGGTGTCTTTCTCCCACTCCCAGTAGTTGCTCTTGGCCACCACGATGTCGATCGCCGTCGCGAACGAGTGCGAAGAGAGCCGCGTGGTGTTCGCGATGAAGCGCCAGGTCATGGTGCCGCCGAGCTCTCCGGTCACGTACTGCCCGAGGGAGGGGGTCTGCGCGACCGCCGTGGCGAGCCGCTGCGCGACCCGCGTGAGCGCGGGCGCCGCCTTCCGGTGGAACGGCAGAGACTGCCCCATGAAGCTCACGTTGACGAGCTCGGCGCGGACGAGGGCCTCGGTCTGGCCGTAGATTGCCTTGAGCACGCCGTCGTGGCGTATGCGCCCTGGGTCGTCGTTGACTCCGGTGACGGGGACTATCGAACCTCGCCGATAGGGTATCGACAGAATGTCCTCGACGTCGGGCGCCGCGAGCTTCTCGTCGAAGGTCTTGGCGCGGCCGTCGTCCCAAAGTACGTCGAGGGCGGGCGAGGCGGTCGGGCCGAAGGCGAGCACCCACGAGCCCCCGCGCTGCAGCGCTGTGCCGCCCGTGTGCTTCGCGTAGCACGCGAGCCCCGCGGGAGGCGCGGGGGCGGCCGGCGCGGCGTCGCGCGCAGGCGGTCCGGCGTCGGCGGGGGCCGCGTCGGGCGGCGGGGAGCTTGGGGGCGCGGTCGCGCTTGGCTCCGCAGACGGCGCGGCGGTGGGGTCGGGCGGGTCTGCGCCCGTGGGGGCCTCGGCGGCGGAGCAGCCCACGCAGAGCACGAGCGCGGGGAGCGCGCGTCGCGCGAACGGCCCTAGCGAGTGAGATCCCTTCATGCGGAGCGGCCTACCACGGATCGCGCCACCGCGCCCGTGCGCGAGGCGGCCCGCGAGCCGCTCTGCGAGGGCGCCCGCCGCGCCGCGAGGAGGCGTCTCTCGCGGCGCCCCCTTGGCTCCCTAGGAAGTTGCGCGAAGCTGCGGGTCATGTGAGCGTTTGGCCATGAGAAAAGCTCTGCGTGCGCTCGTCCCGCTGATCGCCGTCGCGTCGAGCTCGGTGCTCGTGCTCCCCGCGTGCAGCGACAGCGCGACGACCTCGGACGCGGGAGACGCGGGCTCGGTCGCCGACGCCGTGGCCGACGCTCCGGTCGCCGACGCCGCCGACGCGAGCCCTGAGGCGGCCCCCGGCGCGGACAGCGGGAAGGACGCGACGAGCTCCTGCCAGGCCATGTGCACTCAGTCGGGCTTCGGGGGATCGCGCGTGGATATTCAGCCGAACGAGCTCAATTGCTTCTGCACTTCGGGGGCAGGGGAGGTCACCGACGCGCGCTGCACGGCGCTCTGCACCGGTCAGGGCAAGGCGAAGGCCGAGCGCTTCAAGAGCACCGGCGCGAGCTTCGACGCTTGCCAGTGCAGCTGACACCGACCTGAGGGAGAGCGCTCGTCACCGATCGAGCGGCACGACCACGAGCGGCTTCACTGTCTGCCGTGCGCGGCGCGGATCGCCGGGGGCGAGCGGAGCTATCGCGGTCCCCACCGCCGTGAACTCGACCACCGGGGCCATCGAGCCCGCGACCACGGCGTTGCGGGCGGGGCCTCCCATGAGCTGCGGGCGGTGCGCGTTCTCGCTCACGGTCATTCCCACGATGCCCGTCGGCGCGTCGGGGTGGCCGGCGGGCCACCACGAGAAGAGATCGTACTGGAGCCTCGCCATCGCGGTCTCGCGTGCGTCGAAGAACGCGCGTGTGTATTCGGCGACTTCGCAGTTGTAGCCCTGATAGCGGACCATCTCTTGGAGGTTCAGCTGGTAGACGCAGGTGCCGCTCGCGACGGTGACGGGCCTGAAGCCCGCCTGGAGGAGCGCCACGAAGTCTTGCCCCGACAGATCGCTCGTGAACGGCGCGCCGCTCGCGAGACGGAGGCTGGGCGCGCCTCGGAGCGCCTCGGGGCCGTGCTCGCGGTCGAAGCCGACGGCCGTCCCCACGGCGATGAACTTCACGACCTGGTGGTTGCCTCGCCAGAGGTGGTGCTCCACGTCGAGGCGCACGCCCACGACCCCCTCGGCCATCACCTGCGCCGCCTGCATCCGCATTCGTTCGATCGCCAGCGTACGCGCCGCGCGCACCGCCTCGGAGAGCGCGACGACCTCTTGGGTCTCGACGGGCCTCACGAGCGGCGCGTTGCCGAAGAGCGCGCCCCAGAGATCGATCTGCGCGCCGCTCGAGCTCGTGTCGGCCTCGTAGACGCTCGCCCCGACCACGAGGCCATGCGGGAGAAAGCCCATGCGCGAGAGCGTGAGAAACTCGGTCACCGAGAGATCGCTCAGCGCGGGAACGGGGCGGGCCGACGTGGTCACTTCTCTCGACCCCCGAGGTGCTGCGCGCCGCGCCGATCGTTGGCGACGTGGACGAGCTTGGTCTGGAGCCTCCGATCGGCGCCGGGCATCGGGACCACCGCGGTGCCGATGACGAACAGCTCGATCATCTCGCCGGAGGTCAGCGCCGCGTTGCCGATGTTCACGTAGGTGCGCTGCCACGCGTGGGCGTTCTCGCTCACGGTGACGTCGACGACGCCCGTCGCGCCGAGCGCCTCGGCCTCCCACTGGAGCCGCTCGATGGCGAGCTCGCGCGCGTCGTAGAGGCCGTGCGTGTAGCCCGAGAGCTCACAGCTCTTCGCGCGGGTGAAGAAGCCCCCGGTCGGGGGCTTGAGCAGCCACGGAGGCACGTAATACACGCAGTTGCCCATCACGAAGCCGACGGGGCGGTAGCCCGATCGCACGAGCATCCAGAGCTCTTGCCCGGAGAGCGCCGACTGAAAGGGCTTGCCCAACTTGTTCTTGAAGCTCTCGGGCCCACGGTGCTTGACCGCCGTGCCAATGGCCATGAACTCGACCACGTTCTGTCCGAGCGCGTACGTCGGCTCCTTCGGCGGGAGCGACCACGGCGCCGGCTGGGCGGGCCAGCCCATGCGCTGGCACCACTGCGTCCACTGCGCCCACGCCACCTGTTGCCACCTGGAGAACCAATCGTAGCCGAGGTTGGTCACCCGGCGTGGATAGCCCTGCTCGTGCGCCCACGCCTGCCACTGCCGGTATTGCTTCCAAGCGATACGCTGGGGATCACCGTCGAGATTGACCACGAGGCGCACGCCGATGATGCCGTCCCCGCCTAGCTCCTCGGCCTCTTGTTCCATGCGCGCCATCGCGAGCTCGCGCGCGTGGTAGAGCGCCCGCGTCATGTCGTAGACCTCGCAGCCGGGGGCGCCCTTCTCGAGCTGGGGAACGGTGGGCACCACTTGGTAGATCGACGTGCCCATCACGAGGCCGAGGCAGTCGAAGCCGGCCTCCTTCACGAGCAAGAACTCGTTGACCGACAGATCGCAAGTGAAGAGCTTCTTCGCCCTCATCTCGGCGAGGCGCTCGTGGGCGTGCGGCGGGAGCGTCGGCGCCTCGGGTGCGGGTGGCGCGGCGGGCGCGGGCCGCGGAGCGTGCGGCGCCTGCGGCGGGGGATGTCGGCGAGTCGACACGGCTCAGCGCCCCTCGGAGGCTTCGATGGCCGCTTCTTCGGCGTTCTCGGCCTCGATGCGGATCTCCTCGGCGTCGTCGCCGCCCTCGATGATCTCCCCCTGGCGCCGCCCGAGGGGGGTCAAGGTCAGCGTCAGCGGCGGCACCTCGACCCGCGCTCGCCAGCGCGCGCCCGGGATGCGTCGCACCCCGGTGCAGAGCCAGCTCAGGTCGACGTCGAGATCGTTGCGTTCGCAGTCGTTCGCGCCACAGGGCACCTCCTTCACCTTGAGGGTGATGTCGCTGCCCACCACGAACTCGCACTCGAACGCCGCCGCCTGGCGCTGGATCTTGGTCGCGGCGATGGCCCTCGCCGCCTCGATCGCCTGCGTCGCCTCGAGGATCTCCCCGTGGAACTGCCCGGCGGGCGTGACGTGCCACACGTGGTAGCGGCAGAACTCGAAGAGAAAGCAGCACGGCTCGTAGCCGTCCTTCGCGAGGGCCCAGAGCTCCTGCCCGGACAGATCGGTGATCACCGGCTGGCCAGGCGGGTGGGTGATCCAGGGCGCGCGGACGGCCGTGCCTACGACCGTGAACTCGAGCACCTCGCCGCCATCGTCGCCGCCCTTGCCGCGCCGGCCCATCGTGATCATGCGCTCGCTCAGGCGCACGCCGATCACCGCGTCGGCGCGCACGAAGGCGGCCTCCTGGTAGAGCCTCGCGATGGCCCGCCGCCGCGCCTCGCGGTGCGCGTCGCTGATGACGGTGATCTCGCCGGTCGCGCCCTTGTAGTCGGCGATCTGGCCCACGAAATAGATGCTGCTCCCCATGACCTGCGAGATGGGCTCGCACTGCACGTCCCGCGTGAGCACGAACTCGCTCACCGACAAATCGCTCGTGAAGAGCCGGCGGTGCGGGCCGGCCTCGGCCATCAGGCGCTCCTGGGCGCGGAGCGGAATGCCGCCTTGCGCGACGTGGTGGAAGCTCGCGGCCAAGTCGATGCGTGGGCGCGGGTGCATCAGCCGTTCACCGAGAGGACGAGCTGAGGCTTTTCGATCTCGTGATCGGCTCGAATAGGCACGACCGCGGTGCCGATGGCGCTGAACTCGAGCACGTTCACTCCCCACGTGTGGTTGCTCTCGTCCACCGTCACGCCGACGATCCCCTCGGCGCCTAGGTCCTCGGCCTCGGCCTGCATGCGCTCCATCGCGAGCTCACGGGCGTCGTAGAAGGCCTGCGTGGGGCCGACGAGCTCCATGTTCTGCGGCGGCGCGTAGGCATAGCCCTGCGGCGCGCCGCCCCAGCCCCGGGGCTGCCCGGCCCACTGGGCCTCTGGCGCGACGTAATAGACGCAGTTCCCCATGACCATGCCCACGGGGCGGTACCCCGCGTGGAGCAAGGTCCAGAAGTCTTGTCCCGACAGGTCCGACTGGAAAGGCTTGCCGTTGTTCGCGCGCCAGGTCCCCTCGCCGGAAACGCTCTTCACCGCCGTGCCGAGCGCGAGAAACTCGATGACGTTCGAGCCCCACGCGTGGATGGTGAGCGTGAGACGGACAGCCACGATGCCGTCCGCGCCGAGCGCGTCGGCCTCCTCCTCCATGCGCACCATCGCGAGCTCGCGGGCCTGGTAGAGCGCCTGCGTGAGCGTGGTCAGCTCTTCGCTCACGCCCGGGCGCACGGGGTGGAACCCCACGTGGAAGATGCTGCTGCCCATGACGAGGCCGAGGGGCTGGAAGCCCACCTCCTTGACGAGCAAGAACTCGTTCACTGAGAGATCGCTCGTGAAGAAGCGATGCTGCCGCATGCTCGCCAGTCGCTCGCGCGCGTGCTGCGGGAGCTCGTGGTTGTACTGTGCATGCTGATTGCGAGTCGCCTGGTTCGCAGGGGACGGCATCCCGAGGCGCGGATCGGCGGGCGGCTTTTGCATGGCCCGTCGAAGCTATCGTGGTCTTCGACCGATTGACCAGCGCGGAAGAGCGCGCGGCTACGGGCGCCCCTGCTCGTCGCCGCCGGTGAGCTGCGCGAGCACCCACGCGGCGCGCGCGTTGGAGCTTGCCTGTCTCGCGAGGGCCCGCGTCAGCAGGTCGACCCACTGATCGAGGGGAATCACCTTCGACTTGAGGGCGATGCCGCGCACGACCTTCTTGTGCTGGGCGACGAGGCCCGCGCCCTCGCGGCGGAGGCCGAAGCCCTCGGGATCGAGGGTCACGTCGATGGCCTGGACGTAGGCGCCGTGCGCCTGGACGCGCGTGACCTCGGGGTAGCCTGCGTGCAGCGTGCTCGCGAGCTTCGCGAGGAACGCGTCGATGTTGCCGAGGTCGAGGCGCATGCTCGCGGCGAGCTGGTGGCCTTCGACGGCGACGACAACCTGGGTCTTGCAGAAGCCGCACACGTACGTTCGACCGTCGCCTTGCGGGGTAGTGGGGGCTCCGCAGTTCGTACACGGAACGTGGGCGGCCGACATCGCTCGACCGTACCGCCCGCGGATCCTTGCGCGCAAGCCTCGCGTGGTCGACGATGGTGCCATGTCCCGCAGGAAGGCCGCGAAGCGCTCGGCAGTCGGAGTCCGCCCCGGCGGCGCGAGCTTTGAGGCGTACGGCGAGCGGTTCGATCGCAGCCCGTACGAGCTCCCTACGATGGACCTCGGCGAGGCCATCGCGCTCGCCACTGCGCTCCTCGAGGCGAAGTCGCGACCGACCCCCGCGCTCGCCGAGGAGACCTCACGTCTCGCCGCGGCCCGCGATCGCGCGCGCGCTATGCAAGCGCGGCAAGCGCGGCAAGCGCGGCAAGCGAGCCAGGCGGCGAACGACCTCGACGCCAGGCCGTTCGATGTCGCGATGGACCGCGCGTGGGCGACCTTCGTGCGCCGCATCGAGGACGTGTCCGCGCTGCCCGCCGCGCGTTATCCCGAGGCCGTGGAGGCGGCGAGGGTGCTCGCGCTCGTCGGCGATCTCTCTATCTTGAAGCTGAACTACCTGGCCGAGTTCGCGCAGATCGGCGCGCGCCTCGACGGGCTCAAGCGCGAGGGTTGGCTCGACGCCGCGCGGCGCTTCGCGGGCCCGCAGTTCCTCGACGAGGTGCTCCGCTGCCACGCCGCGTACGGCGAGGCGCTCGGCGTGGGCGACCGCCTGGGCGCCGAGGAGGCCGCGCCCGATCGGGGCCTCGCGCGCCTCGAGCTCGTCGAGACCATCGCCGAATACGCAGTCCAGGTGCTCTCGCTCGCGCGGGCCGGCCGACCGTCCACCTGGAAGGCCGTGCAGGGAGCGCTCGCGCCGATCGCCGAGGTCCACGAGCGCGCGCGTCAGGAGAGCCGCGCGATGCGCGCGGAGCGCGAGCCGCCGGCCCACCCGGTCTGACGGGGCTCGAAGGAGCCATCGAGCTCGTTGTTGACGGGTGCGGCCCTGGACGGAGTCATGATCGCCTCGCTCGCTCATCCGGAGGCTTGCACTCGAGAAGGGCGGATATCGCGCGCCACCCCGTGCCGCGACGCCACGCGTACCTGGCCCCCGCGTCGGGCTGGGCGACGTGCGAGCCCTCGCTCGAATCATCCCGCGAGCAGCTCGGCGAGGGTCCGCGCCGCGCCGGACTCCGCCGCGGGCCCGAGGAGCGCGAGGACGCGCTGGCGGCCGGCGGCGTCGAGCCCTCCGCCCGAGGTCGCGACGAGGCGCCGCGCCGCGAAGGCGCCCACGCTGCGCGTGAAGCCGCCCGCCGAGCCATCTTTGTCGGGGGCCACCGGGACGGCGTCGCCGCCGCGGCTCATGGCCTGGACGGCGCGCGCGAGGATGTGCTCGCCGAGGAGATCGAGCGCGACGCCGAGCCCCTGCCACTGGCGCCCCTCCGCGAGGCGCCGGGTCGCGGCGCCGAGGGCCTCGTCGGCCGACGTGGTGGGCCTGCGGGCGATCGCCCAGCGAGCGTGCGGCCGCCGCGCGAGCCCACGAGCCCGAGCGTGCCCGGCATCCACTGAAAGGCGGGCTCTTTGCGATCGAGGGTCGCGAGATCGGTGAGCGGCGTGCGCTCGAAGAACGTGCTCAGGGTGCCGAGGAACGCGGTGCCCGACACCACGCCGCCGCTGGCCGGAAGCTCGACGAGCCCGCGCGGCAGGCGGGTCTCCTCCACGCGCCGGAGCTCCGGCCACGCCTTGAGGCGGGCGGGCGGCTCGGTGCCGAGGAACGTCTGCTTGCCAGTCCACCACGCGAGGGTCACGTCGGTGCGGCTCACCTCGAGCACGCGCGAGAAGAGCGTGTGGCGCGAGAGGCTCTCGCCCACGCTCCGGGGGTTCGGGATGCGGGCGAGGGTGGCGTCGAGCACGGCGAGGAGCTTGCCGGGCGAGCTGCGGCGAAGCACCGCGTCGAAGCCCGGGTGGGTCGATTGGACAAGATCGTTGAGCACTGCGGCGAGCGCCCACTCGTGGGCCGAAATGGCCTCGAGGCGGTCGATGGGGGCGAGGCTCCGCGCCACACGCGCGCGTGCGAGCTGCACGTGGCTCCCGAGGTCGGGGTCGGCGAAGGGGCGGTCGCCTTCCATGGCGAGCGCGGTGGCCCCACCGATCGGCTTGTGCAGGGTCATCGGGCCGCCGAGCACGAGCGGCGCCAAGAACTGAGCGAAGAGGACGTCTTG